>JANMJF010000348.1:0-4330 GCA_031371245.1 Pseudomonadota bacterium
GTCTCGTTGCGCATGGCGTCGAAAAACGTGCGCATGCGTTCGCCCTTCAGCGGTGGCAGCAGCCTGCGGCGTTGGCGCCCATGGGGTTCGTCGTCCAGCACCAAGACCGAGCTCTCGCCGACTAGAGTCGCAAGCAGGACATTGCCTTCGCCGGCGTGCAATACCGTCGGGTCGCCGCGGAATACTTCGCGAATATCGTCGGGACGGGTCAGCTGCACCATGTGGCCGAAGCCGGCCAGGCGCACGCTGAAGGTTTCGCCGAGCTGCGCGCAATCTTCCAGAAATTGCAGCGGCCAGAAGGAATAGCGCAGCAGTTGCACCACAGGGTGCTGGCGCAGACCGGGCGGCATCTTGAAGGCGGCGTTCATTGCCCTAAGGTGAACCTAAGCCCTGCCACAGGCAACACCAGCGTGCGCCACAAAGCGCCGGTGCGGCGCCAGCCTTCGTGTACTGTCGGCCATTGCCGACCAGGGAGACGCCACACCATACAATTCACTAGGCACGATCCTCGGCGCGCATCTGATCGCGGCGGGCCACGCCGTCACTATCGCCAATGGCGTAATGAAAAACGAACGGCTGACGGCGGTTTGTGGCGCGCAGTGTAGGCTCGGCTGCATGGCCAATGTCAGCGGTGAGTTGCTGGCCACGGGCGAGGTGTCGTTCACGCGCAATGTGCCCATGCCGCTCGGCGCGCTGCCCGGCTATGGCGGGCCGGACCCGGTCGTACCCATCGCCCACGGCCAGAAGGCCCTTGCAATAGCGTCGTTGAGTTATTACTTTTGTATTAACTTTATCGGAGGTGCCCCATGGTCGAACTGAAAGTCAGGCGCTTTGGCAATTCGCTCGGCGTCGTGCTGCCAAAAGAAGTCATCAGCCGACTTCAGACCAAAGATGGCGAGGCATTATTTCTGATGGAAGGTCCGGACGGCAGTTACCGACTTTCGCCGTATGACCCAAGCTTCGAAAAGAAAATGCAGAAGGCCGAAGACATTATCAGTCGCTACCGCAATACCCTGCATGTGCTGTCGAAATGAACGAGCCGGTGTGGATAGATACGCGCGATGCGCTTGTGCTTCATGAGCGGCTGCTATCTATCCACGGCGGCGCCGACGGACTGCGCGATCTGGCTTTGCTTGAGTCCGCGCTAGCGCGACCGCGACAGTTGCTTGCGTATGCCGATATGCCCGAGATTGTCGACTTATCGGCGGCCTACACCTTTGGCATAGTGCGCAATCATCCGTTCGTAGACGGCAACAAGCGCACCGGTTTTGTTGTTGGTATCCTTTTTCTCGAACTTAACGGGCGCGTCTTCACTGCCAGCGAAGAGGAGGCGGCCCAGGCGGTAGTGCAGTTAGCCGCGAGCGTTATCGAAGAGGCCGACTACGCGGCGTTCCTGCGACGATGGTCGCACTAGTCGCGCACCGCCGGCACGGTCACCAGTAGCCGCGCCAAATCCGACTGTCGGTCGGTCCCGGTCTTGACGAATATCGAACGCATGTGTTCTCGAAACGTGGCGATGCGGTGTTTATTGTCGAGCGCATATTGTTCCATCGTGCCGCCCTGCAATTGCACAGCGGCTAGCGACTGACCTTCCGTCGTATCGCGGCCATCAAGCCGAAGGCGGAGCCCAACAGCCAGAGAGCGGGGGGGAGAGGAACGGTAACGGCAGCAAGTCCTTCGAACCCGGGATTTCGGAATTGGGGGAGGCAATTAAAACTGCAACCCGGTGCGGTGGCTACACCCCCGAAGGCCAGCGCATACCAACTCACATTGGTCAGTGCCGTCGCGCCGATATCCAACACCTTAAAGCCACTCGTGGTTTCGCCCGGATTGATGTCCGCTTCAGGGGCCACGAAGTTAATAGGACAACTCGCCGTGAGGCAGGTGACCCATGTGTTGTTGTAATTGGTGTTCGACCCGCCGTTATTAAACCAATTTGCCCCGCCCGGGGAGCCAATCGACCATCCGAGGGGAAAACCCGGGCTGTGGTTCAGGACATTCAATCTGACCCCGACGCTGTAAATTTCGTTGCCACCGCCAATGTTGTTGGTGAACGAGAAATCATAGAGCCAAGCTCCAGCCGAACCGGAAACGGTGTACCTGACATCGACCGCGCTTGCCTGCGCTATTGACATCGAACCGAGTAGCACCAAGCCGGCCAGCGTAGATCGCCACTTCATCGTCGTTCCCCTTCGCGCTCAGGCGCGTTGATTTTTGTCGTGGTCTGCGGCCCAAGTAAGAGTAGCTGTCCGTGCGGCTCTTGGCTGAAATCGCGCCGCTAGAGAAAGTGAACCGTGCGCCATCAAGGGGGGAGTGTCAATCGCGCAACCGGCTGCTGCCGTGGGGTAAAACATGAACCCTCGGTGCATTCGGCGTCTACTCTCAGAGCTAGTCCTTTGCTCTTCATCGCGGTGTCGCTATGCAGCGGCATCGGTTGGCCTATGCCACGCCTGGCGCTGGGCGTGAGCGCCAACCACCGTGATCGGTCCTTCAGGAGCCTTCGATTTCCCTTCTATTTCTCTGCACTCGACGCTCGACTCCGCCGAAAAGAGTGGTTAATTGTCATAGATACCGCAACGCCAGCCGTTTTCAGCGCCTCCTCGACGCGCGTTGCCAGCGCACTATCGACAACTTCCGAGCGTCACACCGAGATCTGCAAGGCCGGGTCGCAGCCGAAAACATTGGGCAGCGCATAGCGGATGTTGGTGGTCATGACGGCCAGCATCAGGATATAGCGCCACAGTGGGTATTCGCTCATCGATGGGATCCGAATCTACCTATGAGTGTCTGGGCGCGCGGCTGATGAATGGCCAGCGCAGGGACTACACGCCATCATCGACCCTTCGTGGTTACGCCATAACATTAGGGCGGTACTGCAGGAAAACCGCGCGCGCCGACCCGACGCTGCTCAGCAAACAACGCGCTCGTCTCGCCGAGCAACTCGCCGCCATGGCCGGCGTACAGGAAGAGATCAAACAGAAGCAGTCCGAACGAGCGGGTGTGGAATCGCGCATCGCGCAGCTCGATGCCACCCTACCCCTCATCACCGAGGAGGCCGACTCCAATAAGAAGCTCATGGGCAGCGGCTTGCGGTGCACACGGTGGGCGGTGTTGTCACCGAGGCACAGCCCTTGATGTTATTGGTGCCCGATGACTCACCTATTGAAGTCGAGGCGATGATCTCCAATAAAGACATCGGTTTCATCCACGAAGGGCAGGAGGCCATCGTCAAGATTGAGACCTTCAATTTCACCAAGTATGGCTTTGTGCCAGGCACGGTGCGCAAGGTTTCCCACGACGCGATAGCCGACAAAGATCACGGCCTCATCTATACAGCCCACATAAGTCTGGGCCAGACGGTGATGGAGGTAGACGGCAACACCCTGCAATTGGCGCCCGGCATGGCGGTGAGCGCGGAGGTTAAGACCGGCAGGCGGCGGGTGATTGAATTTCTGTTGAGCCCCTTGCTGCGTTACCAGAGCGAAAGCGGGCGGGAACGATGAGCACGTCCGCTGCAAATGTCCAACAGACCGCCAAGCGTTGCGCGATCTTGATGCCGGTGGGCAACCACTTAGATCCGCGCATCGATGCCGCGGTGGCCGAACTTGGGCGCCGCGGCTACGCCACGTTCAAATCCTACGGCGGCTCCGCCATCGACAGTGTGCGCAACCGCATGGCGAGCAACGCGCTCGCCGACGGTTTCGAAGAAACCTTCTGTATAGACTCCGACGTGCTTTTTCATCCCGACAGCGTGGATGTTATCCGGGCTCACGAGCTGCCCATCTGCAGCGCGCTCTACGCGCAAAAGGGCAGGCCTGCCCTCGCTTCGCAATTTTTGCCCGACACCAGTGAATTTTCATTTGGCACAAAAGGCGGGCTGGTGGAGATCCTCTACGCCGCTGCCGGCTTTTTGCACGTGCGCCGCGAAGTCTACGAGACGGTGCAGCGTGTGGCCGAACTGCCGGTCTGCAACGCACGTTTTGGCAAGCCCGTGGTACCGTATTTTCTGCCGATGATTATTCGTGACGAGAATGCTCAAGCGGTGTCGCCCGATTTGCAATGGTATTTGCCTGAGGACTTTAGTTTTTCAGAGCGGGCGCGCCGGGCCGGTTATAAGGTCATGGCCGACACCTCACTGCGGCTCGGCCATATCGGGAATTATGAATATGTGTGGGAGGATGTGGGAGTGCCACGCACGCGAAGCTCGGGAGGTACTTTCCGCATGGAAGGGGCGCCGTGATGAAACCACACTTCCAGTACAACATCATTCTCACCAGAACATAGAAGCGAACACCGCTCTCAGGAATTAAATGACCAAGATTCGTACAAC
>JANMJF010000359.1:0-7508 GCA_031371245.1 Pseudomonadota bacterium
TGGTCGCCCGGCTTGACGTTGCTCACGCCTTCGCCGACTTCTTCGACGATGCCGGCGCCTTCGTGGCCGAGCACCGACGGCAGCTTCCAGCGGATGGTGCCGTTGATGATCGAAAGATCGGAATGACAGATGCCGGTCGCCTTCACTTTGATCAGGACTTCACCGGCTTTCGGCTTGTCCAGGGTGACATTGACGACGGAAAAATCGTTGACTGCGTGTGCGACTACCGCTTTCATGGAAATGGGAACTCCTGTGCCGGGTGTTGGTGAGACTCGGAATCATCTCGTGATCGGCCCGGCCGGTGCTAGCGATATCTCGGGCAACGCAATGCGGCAGTCGCCCACGGCGGCGAAACGCCACGACCTTCACCGTTGCGAGTGTAATAACACGGATCTACCTGCGGCGCATGCCGCGTTCTTCAGGAGCCAGCTAATGGAAGTCGGAATTGCCCAACTGATGGCGAGCTTTGGATATCCCGGCATGTTGGAGAAATGAAGCTCCAACGGCTATTCGAGATCAGCTATGTGGTTAGGCAAATCCAGAAACCGCCAAGCAGCGAGCACGAGACGCAGCGCGGCCATCGCGACGCTTTCATGCAAAAACGTCGGTGCTTCCCGCCAGGTCCGTGAGACCAATTGCCACCGTGTCCTTGCCCGACCTGCGTCGCCGACGGTCGGCAACAGTAGCCTGGCTAAGGCTCTGAACGCGTCACCGTCAGACTATCAATTCGGCCTGTAGCAGGCCGCACACGAAAGGTGCGGAGAGGGCTTCGCTGCCGGTTATGCGGTTTACATTGTCCAGATAGTGGCGCGGCGTGACGGCGGGATTGATGGCGGCTGCCCACGCGAGATGCTGCCGCGCGGCAGCGATGTCACCGAGCACGCAGTGTGCATTGGCGACGAAAAAATGGGTGTGTACCCAGTGCGGCTGCCCTTGCAGGCTCTTGGTGCAGCACACAATAGATTGTTGGTAGTTCCCTAGACACTGTTCGGCGATCGCCATGAACCAATGCCAGTAGGGCACCGAGGGATGCTTGGCAGCGATGCCGAAATTTTCTTCAAGTATTTGCTTCGCTTCACGGGCACCGTCCTCGCCGCGCGTGAAGGAGAGCGTCATGGCCAGATATCCGCGACTGATGAGATTCAACGGCGCGAGCTCAATGCAGTGGCGCAGTGCCATCAGCGCACGGCGGCTGTCGCCGAGGTTTTGCCATACCACGCCGGCGTTTTCGAGTACGTCAATATCGTTGGGCGCGATCCGATAGGCTCGTTCGATCATCTCACCGGCCTCGCGCACCGCGGCATCGTAGTCAGGAGATATCCAGTTCGTGATCTGCTGGGTCAGCAGCATGGCGAGCGCGGCTTGCGGTGCCGGATAGTCTGGTGCCAGCGCGATCGCACGGCGCAGGTAACCGACTGCATGATCGACGTTTTCGAGAGAGAAATTGGTCAGCCAGAAATGATAGGCCTTCTGCAGCAAACCCCAGGCATCGAGGTCATGAATTGCTGTTTGTCGTGGCAACAGGGTTTCCGACAGACGCACTTGCCCGAGTATCTCGCCGACTATGGAGCGCGAGATCTCTGCTTGAACCAGAAACAGGTCTTCGAGTTTGCGATCGTAGCTCTGCGACCAAATTTCCTTGTCAGAACTGATGTCGGTCAAGCGCGCAAAGATGCGCAGCCGATCTCCCGCGCGTTGGAGGTGGCCCGACAAGGCGAAACTCGCATTGAACTGTTCGGCGGCCTCGCGCATGCCTGCGGCGTCACTTCCCCACTGGAAAGTGGAATTGCGCGAACACACGCGGAGGTCCGGCACTGGCGTGACGAGTGCAATGACTTCGAGCGCAATTCCCGACGCCAGGAACTGATCATCTTCGTTCTGAGACAGGGTCTCAAATCGCAATACCACTAGCGATAAGTGATCGTCATGCAGCGTCAGACGTCGCGGCTTGGCTTGCTGTACATCACTTGCCGAGCGCGGCACTGTCGCCGGCACATTCACATCGCCTGCACGTTTGATTGCAAGCTCCGACTTTCGTCGCACGACCGGCGACAACACATGGCGCAGCCCCGCATAGGTCAGGCCAATGATGGTCACAACCGCAGCGCTGGCGGACAACAGCGTCACGTGTTCTGTCAGCCACTTCGCGAAGAGCTCCATCGTAAATCAGGTATCCCTATTGCAAGCCAGCTTGAAGCCTACCTTCTATAAAATCGATTCGCTAGCGACCGCTGAAGAGCGATACTTCTCTATTCGGAGAAATGCTTGAGTGCCAGCGTCTGAATCGCCAAGCGCAGATGTGTCGCCTATACTCCACCCGTGCCGGCAGCCGCCACTCCACGCGCCTGTCGCCGTCGTGCGCCTTTCCACTACGCGCACTACGCCGTTACTCGAGCCCGGTAGAAGGAACTCCTCGTATGGTGCTCGAGCGTCATGAGACTTGACGGGCGCCAGATCAGAACAACGATAACAATCGACTAGGACAGGCCATCGATACGCGCCAGCCCGCGCTCGATGAGAACCGTGTCCACATTGATGTCAGGGGGACGCCGCAATGGCAGGGATTCTCAACGCGCTCGGGGCAGCATTGCAGCGGGCGTGGGCATACTGCAAGCTGATCGTCTCGCACATCGCTCGCGGTCTGCGCAATTTCATTCATGCGCCCCTTCCTAGCACGGTGCTTTGGATCTCGGCCATCGTCGATGGTCTGTTTTGCCTCCTTCGCTGGGTCATCCAGCTGCCTTTCAATATCGCGATAGCGAGTCTGAACTGGCTGGAGAACGTTACCGTCGCAGCCCTGCTTCGACTGCTATTAAGAACAGCCGTTACCATCGTTTTCCTAGGCCTGTTGGCGGTCGCCTTTCTGGTGCTCTATCCCAGTACCCAGATCCCCAAACATGAGCCGGCCGACCGCGTAGTGTTTCTCGGGCAAGGCTGGGGGCCAGACCTCGAGTCGCGCGATCGTCAGGACTACTACTACACGCCGCAGGGTGTTGGCTGGGCGATCACGCATATGCGCTACTCGTGGTTCGTCAATCTCGAACGGCCGTGGGGTCGGCGTCGTTTCGCTGAGCCTGATTACATGGCGGCCTATGGCTTCATCGTCGATTCGAAGCCGACTAAGAACAATCCCGATCGTCTCCCCGTGGGCTTCAGCCAGTATTACGACCCATCTGTGCGCGACAACGTCCTCGACATTACCTGCGCGGCCTGTCACACGGGAGGTTTGTTAATCACGCAGAGTAACGGTGATTCCGTTGCGATCCGCATCGACGGCGGACAGGCCTTGCACGCCTTCACCGCGATGAGTCTCGGCCACTTCGGCCCGGTCATGCTGGGCTCGCTCATGGCGACCTATGTCAACCCTTTCAAATTCGATCGTTTTGCCCACAAAGTCCTCGGCGACAAACACTACGAGACCGGCAAAGATGCGTTGCGCGAGGAGCTCAGGAATACGCTCGTCGCGCTGCTGAAGTCCGGCTGGAACGAAAAATCGCTGGGACTCGCACCGACTGAGGAAGGTTTCGGGCGCACTGATGCCATCGCGCGCATTGCCAATATGGTTTTCGGCCAGCATCTCGACCAAACAAATTTCCACGCCGGCGATGCGCCTTCCAGTTACCCGCCGGTGTGGGACATCTGGAAATTCGACTGGGTCCAATATTCCGCTTCAGTCGCGCAACCCATGGCGAGGAACCTCGGCGAGTCACTGGGCACAGGCGCAATCTATAATTTGAGCGGGCGCTTCGGCGAACCGCTGCCGCCCCAGGAGCGCTTCTCGACCAGCACCCGCATCGACGACCTGCACAAGATTGAGAAGATCCTGCACAAGCTCCGCCCGCCGGAGTGGCCGCAAGAGCTACTCGGAAACATCAATCTGGATAAAGCCGCCGAAGGCGGTGTGTTATTTGTAGAGTTCTGTCAGGGATGCCACGGACCGCATACGGCCAGTCCGCGAAACAAAGCTATCGAAGCGCCACTCAAATCTGCCGCTCAACCGCATTGGCACATGAAGGAGTTGAACATCTACGACATCGGCACAGACCCGAGTTCAGCAATCAATTTCGTGCGAAATACCTACGATCTGCGCCGTACCGGCTTGACGACCGACGATATCAAGCAATTGTTGCGCAAGGAAAACGCCGTGCGCCGTGATCGCGAGCTCGCCTACGATTTTGTCCCCGGCAGCGATCTCGCCGGGATCTCGGGCAGCACAAATATCTGCGCCAGCGCAGGCGCAAAAGCGCCCGAGTGCGAAGCCAGGAAAGCCATCTGTGATCAAGAAATCGAGAGCGCGCTCGACCACATTGACTTGCAGCGCGTCAGCGTCGGCCAGGGGCTGAGTTACATCGGCATGTTGATGCGCGATAAACTCTATCGCGAAGCTAATAAATCCCTGGCTGACCAGCAGGAACTGAACGGTTTCGGCATGCTGGATCTGCCGCAGGTCAAGCCCATCTACAAAGCGCGGCCGCTGGCCGGCATGTGGTCCACGCCGCCCTTCCTGCACAACGGCTCGGTGCGTAACCTGTACCAATTATTGTCGCCGGCCTTTGAGCGCGACCGGGTTTTTTTTATCGGCCGGCGTGAATTCGATCCCGGTCAGATTGGGCTGGTCGCCGAACCCCTGTCTAAGGGTGGGTTCTGGTTCGATACCACGCAGCCGGGCAATTCCAACAGTGGCCATGAGTTTCGGGCCGGCTACCTGCAATGGAAGGCAGGCGAGCCGGCCCAGTACGGCGTCATCGGTCCCGAGTTCACCCCTGCGCAGCGCTATCAGATCATCGAGTATCTGAAAGTCCACCACGACGATGATGAAGCGCCGCTCTCCCCGGTGTTTTCCAAGGTGCTTGCCGGGATGTTAAGCAAAGTTCAGGCGAACCTGAATCGCCAGGATGGTTTGCCCGATACGGCGGCTTGTGAATTCGATGCCTATTTCGCCAAGCACGTCGATGGTCATGGCGACACAAGTCTTAAGAACGTCATTGCTGATCTGCGTGCGCAACTCGGCCGACGATGCGCCACTCCGCCGCCGCGCGTGGCGGCACTACAGGCATCAAATCACCAGGAGATGTGCCAATGACCCAATGGGGGCTACGCTCGATAGTCATCTGCCTGGTGGTAGTAGGCTTGGTCGCCGCATTCCTGTTCAGCGAGGACCACGAGGTCTCGACGCCCATGGGTGAAATGATTGGGCTGGACGAGGACAGGGCCATGGCTGGGGCCATCGGCTCAGCGCTGGAAATCATCAACAGCACGCGCGATGCCACCATTCGAAAGCAGTCTGCCGAGACGCCAGGCTCGCAGCCGATCTACGGGCGCGATGTGCATAACAAGAGCCACGGTTGTCTGAAAGCGAATTTCATTGTCCGGGATCTGGAAAAGCAATATCGCTGGGGCGTGCTGAGCAAGCCGAGGACCTATCCGGCCTGGATTCGCTTCTCGAGTGCCGACTCGAGCTATCTGCCCGACGCGACATGGGATGCACGCGGCATGGCGATCAAGCTGATGGGTGTCGAGGGCGACAAGCTGTTCAGCTCGCAGAGGAAGGAGCTGACGCAAGATTTCATCATGATGAACAATCCGAACTATTTCATTCGCAAGCTCGACGACTACGTCGAGTTAACCCGCTACCTGGCGCGGGGCGACAAGCTCGGTTATTTCGCTAATGGCTTCAGCCCCAATCTTTTCAGTTGGCATTGGCGAGAATTACGGCTGGTGGCGGGCACCAAGAAACGCGCACCGGATACGTTGCTTAACACCCGCTTCTGGAGCGCGTCGGCTTACAAGCTGGGCCCGGACCACAACAGCAAGTTCTCAGTCAAGCCGGTCGTTTGTGGCGCCAACACGCGCATGTTGAATTCCTGGGTCACGCCCAGATCGGATGACAACTTCCTTCGCAAGCGGATGACAGAGCAACTGGCGAAGGCGCCGGCATGTTTTGACTTCATGGTTCAGTTGCAGCAGCCGGGCAAGAACATGCCGGTTGAGGACGCGACTATTGTGTGGCAAGAGCAAGACGCGCCATTTACAGCGGTGGCCCGCATCGAAATTCCGGTCCAGAGTTTTGACGATCCGGCACAAAATCAGTTCTGCGAGGGACTGTCGTTTAATCCCTGGCATTCTCTGCCTGAGCATCGCCCACTGGGCGTTTTCAATCGTGTTCGCAAGGCACTCTACGAAGAAGTAGCGCGCTATCGACGAGCAGAGAATCTCAAGGTCAAGCAGGGCACTTCCACAGCGCCGGTCCTGCGCGAGGCGAACCTGGCTGAGCCGCTAAGCTGGTGTACGGACGGACAGCCAGCGGACGCTTGCGGACCGGTGCTTAAAAAAGCAGGTCGGCAGGACTGACAGAGTTGGTTTGCAAGCGCTTCGCCGGGTGTCCGGTGTGGGACGCAAGTCCTGCGACGTCGTTGTTAGACGTCGCCGGCGTGGCAGGTAACAACAGCTTCGATTGCCGCACGAGCGAGTTCGACTAAGGCTGTGTCAGACCCTCACCCGCATGCGAGCTCTTGAGGGCACGAAAGCCATCCTCAAGCTGTATGCGCCGGCCGGTCTTGACGCTTGATATCCGCTGCGGTCCACAGCGCCTGCAGGGTGTTACCGAATTCGGTGAACGTGAACCGTTGTGCGCCGCCGTTGAGGCGCAATGCCGCGATAGCCTGCTCTGCGATGTGCTGGCCGAGCGAGCGATAGGCTTCGAATTGACCCTCATCAAAAAACTGGTCGGCGGTTGATTGATGCGGGAAATCCGTGCAGCGGCGCCGGTATTCGCGAATCACCTCGTCTTCGTCGCCGGTGCAGGAAGACTTCAGATAGAGCAGATAGCCGTAGTTGCTGTCACCTGGATAGCTAATTCGACCGACGGCGAAATGCGCCGCGCTGTTGCGTCTGTCATCAACACATAGGGGGTCGAGACAAATGTCGATGTGCACGCCGAGATCGAGACGCGCGGTGCGCATGAGAGTAGCCATGCCACCGAAATGGAAGCTGCCATCAGCCTCACAGTCGCCGATAACTATCAGCTTGCAGCGTCGGCGCAGCAGCTCCATGGTCGCGAGGTTCTCGATGTGGCCGCCGTCGGAGAGGTTGACCCAGGGATAGGTCTCAACCAGGCGCATGGTCATTTCGCGTAGCAGCGCTACCGGCCGCACGCGCCAGCGGAAGCGATCGCTAAAGGCGTTGTGCTCCTTCACCAGCAGGTCGCCGGGCGCGATCGAATCGCCGTCCTTGACCTTGAGCTGCTCGTATCTCGTATAACGATAGTCGCGCGACTCGCCCGACTCCGGCGCGGCGATGCGTACGATCTGCTCGCCCGCCGCTAAGCGTTCGATGCTGACTGTGCCGGCGATCTCGCTGCGAACCCTGGACCCTGGGCGGCATAGCAGGCGTGTACCGACCTTGATCTCATCGCCGCTTTTCACGCTCAACGCGGCGCCCTTGGCGTAGCGATAGCTGCGCGGCTCATCCGGCGGCGCGGGAGTGACTGTCACAAGCGGCTCACCTGC
>JANMJF010000372.1:0-3561 GCA_031371245.1 Pseudomonadota bacterium
CCTCATGTCGCCGTGGGCGATGAAGCGTCTGAGCGAATTCGATGGCGATATTTCGCGCTTTACTGTGGCGCGCCTGCGGCCCTCGGTGCTGCGCCAGATCGCGATTGCCAAGACCGAGCCCGGCGACGAGAACAATCAGGACATTTCTTCGTTGGTCGGCAAAGTCGATATCCGCAAGCTCGAACGTTACGCCCAGCACGATGCCGATGCCTACGCCTATTCTGGCGGGCTGTGTCTGGCCAATCAGGGCCTGCTTGAGTTCGTCGAAATGTTCAAGGCACCGATCAAAGTCCTGCATCCGCTCCTGACCGCCACCCAGGAAGGCAACTTCAAGGGTACCGAGGGCCTGGCGGCGATCCCCTTCGATGGGCTGATCCTGGCCCACTCCAATGAATCGGAATGGCAGGCGTTCCGCAACAACCGCAACAACGAAGCCTTCCTCGACCGCATCTATATCGTCAAGGTGCCCTATTGCCTGCGTGTGTCCGAAGAAGTGCATATTTACGAGAAGCTGCTCGCCAATAGCAGCTTGGCCAATGCGCCCTGCGCGCCGGGCACACTAGAAATGATGGCGAGTTTCGCCGTGCTGTCACGCCTGGCCGAGCCGGAGAATTCCACGCTGGAGTCGAAGCTGCGCATCTACGACGGCGAGAACCTCAAGGACACCGATCCGAAAGCCAAGAGCTATCAGGAGTATCGCGACTTCGCCGGCGTCAATGAGGGCATGAATGGTCTTTCGACCCGCTTTGCCTATAAGGTTTTATCCAAGGTCTTCAATTTCGATCACGGTGAAGTGGCGGCCAATCCGGTGCATCTACTCTACGTGCTCGAACAGCAGATCGTGCAGGAACAGTTTCCGCGAGAACTGGAGGAGAAGTACATCTCCTTCGTCAAGGGCCATCTGGCGCGCCACTACGCTGAATACATCGGCAAGGAGATCCAGACCGCCTATCTCGAGTCCTATTCGGAATATGGCCAGAACATTTTTGACCGTTACGTGACCTATGCCGACTACTGGATTCAGGACGAACAATATCGCGACACCGACACCGGTGAGATGGTCGACCGCGTCGGTCTGAATGCCGAACTCGAACGCATCGAAAAACCAGCGGGTATCAGCAATCCCAAGGATTTCCGCAACGAAATCGTCAACTTCGTTTTGCGCGCGCGCGCCGCCAATGGTGGCCAGAGCCCGTCCTGGACCAGTTACCAGAAGCTGCGTGAAGTCATTGAACACAAGATGTTCTCCAATACCGAGGAACTGTTGCCAGTCATTTCCTTCAACGCCAAATCGTCCAATGACGATCAGCAGAAACATCGCGATTTCGTCGACCGCATGATCGCCAAGGGCTATACGGAGAAGCAGGTGCGGCTGCTGTCCGAATGGTATTTGCGCGTACGCAAGTCTTCCTGATGCCGGCACGAGTAACGACCAGGCCATGGCCCCTATCCAGCTCATCGACCGACGCCTGAACGGGCGCCATAAGAGCGCACAGAATCGCCAGCGCTTCATTCGACGTTATAAAGAGCAGATCAAACACGCGATCGCCGATGCGATCGCAGATCGCTCGATTACCGACGTCGCGAGTGGTGGCGAGGTACGTATCCCGCGGCGTGATATCGCCGAGCCCGAATTCCGTTTCGGCGCTGGCGGCTGGCGCCACGGCGTGCATCCCGGCAATCGCGAGTTCGTCACGGGCGACACCATCGAGCGCCCTCAGGGTGGCGGCCAAGACCAGGGCAGCGAGGCCAGCGACGATGGCAACGGCGAAGACGATTTCACCTTCACCCTCACCCGCGACGAGTTCATGGAGCTCTTCTTCGAAGACCTGGCCTTGCCGAATCTGCACAAGACCCGCATCCAGACGCTGGTCGAGCAGCAGAGCGTGCGGGCCGGGTATACCCACGACGGCGTGCCGAGCAATATCGACATCGTGCGCTCGCTGACCGGCGCACTGGCGCGGCGGACCGCGCTGCGTGGTCCGCTGCGAGTCGAACTGGCCGAACTTGCCTTGCGGCTTGACGATAGTCGCGACCCCACGGAACGGGCTGTGCTGTTAGCGGCCATGGAAGCGCTCGAGAAACGCATCGGGTGTGTGCCCTTCCTCGATGAATTCGATCTGCGCTATCGCAACCGCGTCACGCGCCCCAAACCCTGCACCCAGGCGGTGATGTTCTGCCTGATGGACGTCTCCGGCTCGATGGACGAGCAGCGCAAAGACATCGCCAAGCGCTTCTTCATGCTGCTCTACCATTTCCTGCACAGCACCTACGAGCATATCCAGGTGGTATTCATCCGCCACCATACCGCCGCACAGGAAGTCGACGAACAGGAATTTTTCCAGTCACGCGACACCGGCGGCACTTTGGTTTCCAGCGCGCTCGATCTCATGGACCGCATCATCGTCGCGCGTTATCCGCGCGAGGACTGGAACATCTACGCAGCGCAAGCCTCGGACGGCGACAACTGGCCGATGGACAGCGCACGCTGCCGCGATCTGCTGGTCAATCGCGTGCTGCCAGCCGTGCAGTACTACGCCTATGTGCAGATAGTCGCGAGCCAGGAACAGCAACTGTGGGCTGAATATGACAGCGTGCGCGCTGAACACCCGCATTTCGTCATGCAGAAGATCGCGCAACGCAGCGACATCTACCCAGTGTTCCGCCGTCTCATGCACAAGGCCAGTCCATGACCGATAAACTGATCAGCAGCGATTCGGACTGGAGCTTCGAGATAGTCGAACGCTTCGAGCAGGAGCTTGGCCGCTTGGCGGCGCAATACCGGCTGGACACCTATCCTAATCAGCTCGAGATCATAAGCTCCGAGCAAATGATGGATGCCTATGCCTTCACTGGTCTGCCGGTGAACTACACCCATTGGTCTTTCGGCAAGAATTTCATCGCCACCGAGCAGAATTATCGTCACGGCCAGATGGGTCTCGCCTACGAGATGGTGATCAATTCCAATCCTTGTATCTCCTACCTCATGGACGAGAACACATTGACCATGCAGGCGCTGGTGATCGCCCATGCCGCCTTCGGTCACAACTCGTTTTTTAAGGGCAATTACCTGTTCCGCACCTGGACCAATGCCGAGGACATCGTCGATTACATGGTCTTCGCGCGGGACTACGTCGCCGATTGCGAACGCCGCCACGGCGAAATCGCCGTTGAGCAGGTGTTGGATGCCTGTCATGCCCTCATGAACTACGGCGTCGACAGTTGCCGCCGCCCGCAGCATCGCTCAGTTGCCTGCGAACGCCAGCGCCAGCAGCTGCGTGAAGCCGAGTTCGAATCGCGCTTCAACGATCTATGGCGCACCCTGCCCAAGGACTCCACGCGTGAAGGCCGCGAACCGGCGCTGCGCTTCCCGGCCGAGCCACAGGAGAACTTGCTCTACTTCATTGAGAAGCAGGCGCCCCATCTCGAAGCGTGGCAGCGTGAGCTGGTGCGCATCGTGCGCAAGGTCGCGCAGTATTTCTATCCGCAGCGCCAGACCAAGGTCATGAACGAAGGCTGGGCTACTTTCTGGCATTACACGCTATTGAATCGCATGTTCGA
>JANMJF010000404.1:0-7059 GCA_031371245.1 Pseudomonadota bacterium
CCGCCTGGTCGCGTAGCCGCTGCAAAATCGGCAGACGCACCAAGGCCTGCACGCCGCTCAAATAGATACTGCCGGAGGTCGCGACATATTTGTCGTCGAGGCTCAAGCGCAAGTCGATTACCGACATGTTAAAACTCCAAAATTGTGTCTTGGGCTGTGTGCGAAGAACGAGCCTGTTTTGCTGTGCTTCGTGTAACCGAGCAATGGTTCCAACAGTGTTGCCATCACTCGCCGCCGCACGCCGACGCGGGGTAACGCGCGCGTGAGGGCTGGGTGTTTGTCAGTGCAATAGTGGGTTAGGTGAATGGCAGTGGCCCCGTACCTCGGTGCAATGAATGGCTGCCGGTCCGCGTCCCGCTGGTGAGCGGGACGCGGCGTGTGCCTCAGCGCAGTTCGAAGCCTTCGTAACCCTTGTCCGCGACGTCGTTGAACAACGCACGATAAGACGGCACGCTAGCCGCATACATCAGATACTGCCCCGTACCGCCATCGCGGTTGTTGTTGCCGAAGAACCAGGAATCGCGCATCTCATCGATGAGCATGCCTTTAACCGACTCGTGACACTTCTTGGTCCAGGCGTCCTCCGCCTCGGGGGTGGCCTGGATGGTCTTGTAGCCATGCTCAAGCAGATAGCCGATGCAACGCGTGATCCAGTCGGTATTGCTCTCCACGCAACGCGTAATATTGCAAAAGGTGCCGGGGTTATGCGGTCCCATGATCGCGAACAGATTGGGGAAACCGGCGAACTGCACACCAAGATTGGTCTTCGGCCCGTTCGCCCATTTCTGCTGTAGGGTGTGGCCGCCTTCGCCACGAAAGTCGATACGCATCAATTCGCCGGTCAGACTCTGAAAGCCGGTGCAATAGATGATGATGTCGAAGTCGTAGCTGGCATCCGAGGTCTCGATGCCGGTCTCGGTAATCCTGACCATCGGCGTGGCGCGCAGATCGACCACGTCGATGTTGTCCTGATTAAAAGCCTCGTAGTAGTTCTTCTCACCGGGCGGGCGCTTGGTGCCGTAGGGATGGTTCTTCGGGATCAACTTCTCGGCTTTGACCGGATCTTTTACGCGCTGACGGATCTTGTCGGCGAGGAACTCACTGATCTCGTCGGCCAGGGCGCGGTTGGTGAACACATCGTTGAAATTGCCCAGCCATAACGCGAAGCCACCGCGCTCGTAGAGTTCCTGATACTTGGCCAAGCGCTCGGCCTTGGGTACTTCGCCACTGGCGCGCACATCCATGTCGTGGATGAAAGCCGCCGAGGTGCGCTTGCAGAGTTCGAAAATCTCCTCTGCGTTGACCTTCATGTCGGCCTGTTCTGCGGCATCGACCGGCCCATTACGCAAGGGCGTGCACCAGTTGGCGGTGCGTTGGAACAGTTTCAGCTCACCGACCTCCGGTGCGATGGTCTGCAGGATCTGCACTGCGGTCGGTCCACTGCCGATGATCGCCACGCGCTTGCCCTTGAAATCGATGGGCTCCTTAGGCCAGCGTGCGCTGTGCAGCGAACGGCCTTTGAAACTCTCGACACCCGCATAGGGGGGCATCTGAAAGGCCGACAACAAGCCGGTCGCACACAGCACGAACCGCGCGCGCACCTGGTCGCCCTTATCGGTCTCGACCGTCCACATACGATCCTGGTCGTTGAACACGACGTGCTCGACACGAGAATTGAACTGGATATTGCGCTTCAGATCGAACTTGTCCGCGACGAAATTCAGATAGCGCTCAATTTCTGGCTGGCTCGCGAACTTCTCCGACCAGGCCCACTCGTCGGTCAGTTCCTTGGAAAACGAGTACTGGTAGCTGTAGGACTCGGAATCGAAACGCGCGCCCGGATAGCGGTTCCAGTACCAGGTACCGCCGACGCTGGAGCCAGCCTCGAAACCGTGCACCGAAAGTCCAAGTTCACGCATGCGGTACTGCGCGTAGAGGCCGGATACGCCGGCGCCGATAACAATGACATCGTAACTGTCGTTCATGATGAAGAGCTGCCTCCCATGGGCATAGCGATTTGCCCAGCGAGGATACCAGCCTGGTCGTGGGAAGTGCACCCAAACCGCCTACCTTATCGATAGCTAACGGCCCGCAATCCGCAGCAGGCCAGCTACCAGACGCCGGCCGCTGGCTCAGGCCTCATCGTCGTGCTGCTCTGGCCCGCGTCCCGCGCTGGCATAGGCCCGCATGCGATCCTTGAATGACAGCGTGGGGGCCGCCTTGCTAGTGCCACCTGTGAGGTCTTGCAGATGGATAAGTTTGCGCGTGCGCCCATAGGCGTCTGTCGGCCCGGCTTTGAGCGTGGCGACTTGCCCAAGCGGCGCGGCAGACGGGAAGGAAATACTGAAATGTGGGTGAGCGCATTGCGGGCACGCACCATTCTTGGCGGCGGCCCAGGCCTTGACTGCCACCACCGCCCCACACCGTCTGCACTTGCAATGACCCATGCGCGCCTGTCCTCAAGCGCTATAGGACAAGCAGACAAATGCTGCGAAAGCCAACAGGCTCATCACCGTGCGCAAGACATGCAAGCGACCCCATCGGTCGAGCAAGGCGCGCGTTTCAGCCGAACTCAGATCGCGACCTGGCTCAAGCAACTGGTGATTGGTCGGCATGATGATCACGAAGGTAATCGGCACCACGGCACCGATCAGCAGCGCGCCCACCAGCCAACCGAAACCGCCGCCGAGCAAACACGCCGCGACACCACTCAGCAGACCGACCACGGCGAGCGGCGCCTGCATCCAGGTCGCACGCTGATAACTCGGTGCCCACTGGGTGGCGGCCGCCCGTGTATCGAGCAGGGAGCGCACGGGATGCTCGACCAAGGTGATGTAGAGCGCCGCACCGGCGAAGAGCCCAGCGCTGACGGTAGCCAGGAATTGCGAAAATAACAGCATAGATAAAACTACCTTCTTATGGGGTGTGACACGCTGCTCGGCGCGCTGACGCGCGCATTTGCCTGATAATACTCGAACACTTCATTCACACATTGAGTCAGCTGCGCCGACGGTTCGTTGCCGTATTTATCTTGGCAACGAAACATCGGCAACGAAATCTCGGAAAACGTCGCAGGTGCTTTTAAGCCTGCGTTGCGCTTGTTACATGAGATGGTTCTGTATTCGAGATAGGCGCCGGCTTTGATGCCGAGGTTGGCGTAAACGTCGTCAACGATTGAATACATCTGCACGGCAAGCTTGGCTTGCAACGAGCCCTTTTTGGCGTCGAACACAGCCTTGCGTGGAGGCAGCGGCGCGAGTACGAATTCCTTCGGTTGACCTTGATCGCGCAGTTTAATGATCGCTTCCGCCGCCTGCGTCTCGATTGAACATTGGAACCGTTCGCGCGCCGTCACCGGATTGGCATTGATGACAGCCGCCCAGACGATGATGGTAAAAGTGCTAGGGGCGCGCACGACAAAGGCGCTAGAGCGCTACGCGTAGTGCGCGCATGCGCGGACCACCAGTCCGGCCGAATCGAAGAAGAACACTTCGGCAGCCGCACCACGCACACCTTGATAATTGATAGTGACGCTATCGACACCAACCAGCACATTGATGAGCTCGAAATGCAGGCTCGGCATTTTTTCCAGAGCCGCGCGCCAATAGGCTCCCACCGCCGATTTCCCCTGCAGCTTGCCGCTCGCTTGCTGGGCTATCTCGACGATGTAGGGCGAAGACATCTCGAAGTCTTGCGCATAGTGGCTGAGTATTTTCTCCAGATCGTGGGCATTCCACGCCGCAACCCAGTGTTGGGCAAAGCTCTCAGCAAATTCCCGCGTGACCGTTGTCCCCCCGCTGTCGTTGACTGTGTGCAGCCGGGCAGCCACGTCGCCGGCTTTGTGCGGTGAACGAAGTGTCAGGATGCCGAGCTGGCGCATCCAGTCGGCATAGTCCCAGAAATCGGTGTTGCGACAGATGCGGCCGTCACGGAACTCGAACAAGGTCGCACCGCGAAATGACACCGGCTGGCGCGCGACGGCGATACCTTCGAACTCCCCCTCGAAGCTTGCATCAATGATCCATTCGGCGGCACCGCGCTGGTCGGTCGCGAAGGAACTCAGGTACCGCAGACGGAAATCGGGGTGCATGGTGAACACGGCCGCTGCGAACTCGCGCAGCTCGACCTTGCCGCGATGGATCCAGCCGAGCACAGCGTCCTCGTAGCAGCAATCATCGGTGAACAGCGCAATCACCGCGTCCACGTCGTGGCGGGTCCACAGGGTCGGATACTCGTTCAACAGCGCCGCGTTGTGTGCATTCATGACCAAGATCCTTGATGGGTTAGCGGCATCGCTCAGGCCGCGCGCCCGCCGGCGGCGCGGAAATGGGGCAGGATGTGCTTGCCGATGAGGGCCAAGGCTGCGTGAAAGTCAGGACCGAGCGGCGGTCCGAACGCGATGTGGGTCGCGCCCGCAGCGATGATCGTCTCGATCTGTGGGATGACGTCGGCCGGTGTGCCCGTCATGGAGAACGCATGTAGCGCCGCGTCGGGCACCAGCCGATCGACGGCGTCGAGGTCGCCGCGCGCCATGGCCGTCGAAGCGGCGCTGATTTCCTCGGCCGTGATACCGGCCGCAGTCGTCATCGGAGCGAGATAAGGCAAGTACAAGGCCAGGAAGCGTCGCATCTCGCGCTGCGGGCGTGTGCGCTCGGCGGCAATGGAACACAAGGGGCCAACGGTGATTTCGAGCGTCGCCGGGGAGCGCCCAACGCGTTGCGCGCCCTGCTGTACGTGCGCGATCAGCGTGCGCAGGTAATCCGGATTCGCGGTGCAATCGGCCTTGAGGCCCGAGCCTATCTCACCGGCGAGTTCCGCCAGGCGTGGCCCCCAGGTGCCGATGAAGATCGGAATATCGCGCGCAACCGCCGGGAACTGCAAATACATGTCGGCCGTGACCCGGAAAAACTCACCATCGAACGCCTCGCGCTGGCCGCACAGCACGTGATGCATGAGCTGCACGGCTTCGCGCAACATGCGCACCGGGCGCAGCGGTTTTGCAACGCCCAACAGCGTATTGAAACCACCTCGCCCGACGCCGCACAGCGCGCGCCCGCCGGTCAATTCGTCCAGCGCCGCAAGATGGGCGGCATGGTAAACCGGGTGCGCAACCTGCGGCGTGACGATCGCGGGACCGAGGCGAATGCGCGAAGTATTGGCCCCGATCAGACTCAGGATCGGCCAGGCCGGGCGCATGATCAGATCGTCTGCGATGTGCAGCTCGTCGAAGCCGAGCCGTTCGATGGCCTGCCCCATCTCTATATAGTCACGCAGCGGATAAGTGCCCGCCATCATGACGCTGAACTTGATGCCCATGCTGCCTCCTGGTCGACACGGGAAGTCAGGCGCCACGCCGTGCGTTACCGCAGTCTAAGCCCGTAGCCGCAGCAACGTGTAGCCGCTGCGCGCTCGGTCCCAGGTGCCGACTCCAAGCGCCAACGGCATGCTGGCGTCGGCACCTGGCCCGACAGTGCTAGCCGAAGTGATTAACCAACACCAGGACCGAAGCCACCAGCAATACGATCCAGGTCAGGTTTGTGGCGATGAAGCGCAGCGGATTGACACCCGCCTTATTCGTCAGCCCCAGGGGGTGCAGAACCCGCGCCACCAGCAGCGCTGCTCCCATGCCATGTATCCATCGCGTCGAACTACCGCCCGCCTCGGCGAACGCAATCAAAATGAGGATCAGGGGCACGTATTCGATAAAGTTCTGTTGGCCGCGCAATACCGGTGTGAAGTCCGGGTTGCCGCCGTCGCCATAGAGCACGCCCCCCTTGGCGCGTACAACCGCAACGACGCGAATGCTGAGTATAAGAAGGATGATGCCCAAGCCTGCCGCATACATCGGCGTAACAGTGACGCTATTCATTACCTTGCCCTCATTGTTTATTAACTATCTCGGGGCGGCGGCGGCCATGGATCAAGTGACCCTGCCTGGCCGGCACGATACCCTCCGCAAAGAATAAGACGCGCAAGGGCGCTGAAACAGGACATTGCGCAATACGCGGTGCAGGTGACGCTCAGGCGCCACTTGCGTATGGTATGGCAGCCTTGCAGGCAAACGTGGCGCAGCCACAACCGACCGCGGCCGCAACGAGCCCGGCATTCCAAACAAGAGGGGGAGAAATGATGACCGACCGTGACGACAAGCTAGAGGCACTGCTCGACCGTGAAGCGATCCGCGATCTGCCGACCCGCTACTGCGACTGTGTGTGGCAGGACGATCTCGACAGCCTGCTCAAGCTGTTTGCCAAGGATGGCGAATTCATCATCGACAACCGTGGCACGCGCACCGCAGCCCAGGGCCTGACCGCGATGCGCAAGATGTATCGTCAGGGTCTCTCGATCGGTCCACGGCCCTATATCCACAATCACGTCATCATGATGGACGACGCTACCCATGCCCATGGTCGCGCCTACCTCGCCTTGCACAGCATCAAACAGAATATGCAGTTCATCGGTGCCGGCTTTTACAACGACAGCTACGTGAAGGTCAAAGGCGTGTGGAAATTCCAGCGCCGACATTTCGTCGCACTGCGCATCGACGAAGATCCGATGGGCGGCATGAAGCCTGCCGCGAAAGCGTCGCCTGCGCGCAAAGCCAAGCCTGCTGGCAAGGCCAAACCCGCAGTCAAGACGGCCAGTGCCGATCGGCGCAAGTAAGCACCGCCCGTCACTTGTGCCGCAGCAACCCAGCGCGTGGGCGTTGGGTTGCCGTGGGCCTGCTGTCTCACAGCCGCAGCAAATTCACTAAGTCCGATTGCTGCTAAGGCTCGCCCGCGCCAGCGTCGAGTTTGAACACCCACAGTGTCGTTGCGCCGCCGGGATTCTCGATTTCCGGGGTCAAGGTCTGCCACGACACATCGACCGGCCCACCGCCGCCAGTCGTGATCGCGACGAACTGCTCGCCATCGCGGGCATAGCTGATCGGAAAGGCATTGGGTGTGCCATCGAGCCGCGCCTGCCACAGCGGCTGGCCGGTGGCACTGTCGGACGCGCGGAACCAGCGATCGCGTGAGCCTTCGAATACCAGACCACCGGCGGTCGCAACGATCGCGC
>JANMJF010000424.1:0-3550 GCA_031371245.1 Pseudomonadota bacterium
ATCGTTGCGCGTTCGGTCCAACGAAAAGGCGGGCATTGTGATTGGCGGGGTATCCCGTGTCAATTCAGCCGCACTGAAAACACCACGGGTCTCGACATTACAGTCGGGGGTGATGACCAGCACCGGCCCTTCGTCGAGCGGACAGGGAGACAGGATCTCGCCCACCCCTTCGGCCCAGGCCGCCTGGCCATGCACGAACACCGGCACATCGGCGCCGAGGCTCAAGCCGAGTCTCGCGAGCTCGGCCCGCGGCACAGCGGTCGCCCACATCTCGTTCAAGGCCACCAGCACGGTCGCAGCATCGGAACTGCCGCCGCCAAGACCGCCGCCCATGGGCAGGCGTTTATCGACGTGGATGTCGGCGCCCAGGCGCGTACCGCTAAGGTCCTGAAGCTTGCGCGCCGCGCGCACCACCAGATCCTGCTCGGCAGCGACCCCGGCCAGCTCGGACACACGTCGAATATCGCCGTCGTCGCGCACCTCGATGTGAAGGGCGTCGCCGTGATCGACGAACTGGAAGAGGGTTTGCAGCAAGTGATAGCCGTCAGCACGACGGCCGGTGACGTGCAGGAATAGGTTGATCTTGGCCGGCGCCGGCCACGGCATCACACCCATCTCAGTGTCGCTCCCAGGTTTTAATCACCATGCGCACCTGCAATTTGTCGTGGGCGAAGAACAGTCGTCTGGGCAAATCGAGGCCGGCCACGGCGCGGTATTCCAGCACACTGACACGCCAGCCACCTTGCGCAAAATCGATCCAACGACCGGCCGCATCGAGATGTTCACCGGTGACCGGCTGGGCGGGATCGGGCAGACCTCGCACCCAGTAACGTGTCCCCGCCAAAGGCAGCGCCCAGCCCAGATGCTGACGCATCAGCGTTTCGGCGTCGGCGGCGGTATAGATCTCGCCGGTGGGCGTGACCAGGCTCACGGCCTTGGCATTACCGGCCAGGGCGAAGGTGCCACCATTTAGCGGTGCCGCCACGCGCAAGGAATATTCCGACGCCGATTCGCGCCAGTCGAGGTCGGCACTGAAGCCCTTGTATGCCCGTTGCACGGCCAGGCGTCCGGCCAGGCGCCACTGGCGCAGGGCGCTGATCGCGGCCAGATGAGCGGCATGCAGTTCGCTGGACGAGAGGGTCGGTGCGGCAGGCCGCAGCGCGGGCTGGGCACAACCGGCCAGTGCCATCAGCGCCATGAGCGTGCAGGCACGCAGCACGATCAGGGCCGGCGCGATGGTGCGCGCGGCACTCACGGCTTGAGGCGTTTGATGACTTCCAGCAGCTTTTCGTCGTTGGGCGTATCGCGCAGCGCCGCGTCCCAAATCTTGCGCGCGGCTTCACGGTCACCCTTGACCCACAACACCTCGCCCAGATGGGCGGCGACTTCGGGGTCGTTGCGCATTTCGCGCGCCTTGTGCAGATAACCTAGCGCCTCGTCGAAGCGACCGAGGCGGTAAAGCACCCAACCCATGCTGTCGAGGACGTAGAAATCTTTGGGGCTGAGCGCCAGCGCACGGGAGATCAAGGTCAGCGCTTCGTCATAGCGCTTGGTGCTGTCGGCGAGCGTATAACCGAGCGCGTTGAGGGCCTGCGCATTATCGGGCTCGCGCGCCAGGATGGTACGCAAATCCTTTTCCAGGACATCGACCCGGCCCATGCGTTCGGCCAGCATGGCGCGGGTATAAAGCAAGTCAGAGTGGAAGTCGCCTGTGGCCAGCGCCGCATCGTAAACCTGCATGGCGTCGGCATAACGATTCTTGGCGGTCAGGATTTCGCCCTTGGCGCGCGCCACGTTGAAGCGCTGCTCATCGTCCTCGGGGGTCAGCTTGTCGAGGAAGACGATGGCGTCGTCGGTCTGACCCTTGACCGCTTTGACCAGGGCGGTACGCATCTGCGCGCCAAAATAATTACTGCCGCCCTGCACCCGCGCGTACTGCTTGAGGGCCGTATCGGGATCTTTCTGCGCCTCGGCAATCTGGCCGAGGTAGAAATGAGCTTCATCCAGGCGGGTGTCGAGTTTGATCAGGCGCGTGAAGTTCTTGGCCGCGTCGTCAACGCGATTGGCCTGCAGATTGAGCAAGCCGAGCGCGAACACGACGTCGGAATTATCCGGCGCCTCGCTCGCCAGCATGCGAAACTGCAAGCGCGCCTCCTCGTAGCGGTTGGCGTCGGCCAGCAAACGCGCATAAATCAGCCGCAGACCGAACTGCTTGGGATTGGTGGCGAGCGCTGAGTCCAGCCATTCGATGGCCTGCGGCAGCTTGCCTTGCTTCTGCAGAATGGCGAGGTAGGCCATGGCGACGTTGGACGACAGCTCGGTGTGCTTGACGATGCGGTTCATCGCATCGCGGGCTTTGTCGAGCTGTTCGGCACGGATTGCGAGCAGGGCATAGGCGAGCAAGGCATCGCTGTCCTCACCGTGCCTGGCGACCAGCTTCTCCATCACCGCCAGCGAAGTCTGGCGATCGTCCTCATGACCGAGCAGGTTGGCGACCATGTGCAGGCGGCTACCAGGCCGGCCCGTGTCATGGGCGATGACATATTCGAGATGCTCAAGCGCGGCGTCGGCATTGCCGTGTCGGATGTACATGGCGGCCAGGATCTGGCGCGCGTCCATGGCCTTGGGCTCAAGTTCTACCCAGGTGCGGGCCGCAGCCAGGGCCGCCTCGTCGTCACGCGCGAAGACCGCGATGCGGGTAGCGCGTTCGGCCAGGCCGGGGTCACGCAGGGTGCGAGCAAGTTCCGCGTAGTTCTGCACGGCGACATCGAGATGACCACGCTGACCGGCGAACTCAGCCATCAACAGCCGGTAATAAGGATCGTTCTCGTATTCAAAGGGTGGGGCGGGCACGACGGGCGGCGGGGCAGCGGGCGTGTTGGCCGGCACAGTGGCAACTGGCGTGGCCACAGGTGGGGTGACACAAGCCGCGAGCGACAACAGGCCGGCGCTGACTAGCAGGCGCACGCAGGGGCGAAAAAATCGATAGAAGATGGTGCGCAAGATATCTATGCCGAGTGCGGCCCGTGTCGCGCAAGGGTGCGCGACAACGGTCGTTAGTGGTTTCACAAGTGTTCTGATTAAACTATAACCCAGTTAACGCTCAAGCTTAATTTTGATAGGACCGCACAGCATTCGTTCCCACGCAGTCGTGTCCCGAAGCCGAATCGGACGCTGAGCGGGAATACTTGCCGACCCTCGCCCCATGACCCTGTTCGTACTCGGACTCAGCCACAAGACCGCACCGGTCGAGGTACGCGAGAAGGTCGCCTTCGACCTCGCGCAACTGCCCTCGGCGCTCGGTGCCTTGCATGCGTGCCCAGGTGTGACCGAATCGCTGATCCTGTCGACCTGCAATCGCACCGAACTCTACTGCGACCTCGACGCCCAGGCGCTGCGCGAGCCGCTTACCTGGCTGACCCGCTATCGCAATATCGGCGCCAACGATATCGAACCGCACCTCTATCACCTGGATAGCGAACAGGCTGTGCGTCATGCCCTGCGTGTGGCAGCCGGGCTGGATTCGCTGGTGGTGGGCGAGTCGCAGATC
>JANMJF010000435.1:0-2608 GCA_031371245.1 Pseudomonadota bacterium
TCAAACGCCTGCGCCCTGACGCGACTGCGCAATACCAGGATGTGACTGGCGGTCTTGCCAAATACAACCAAGACACCTACGTCACCGAAGAAATCAATCGTGCGCCGCTGGTTGAGGACATCGAAGTCGCCGTGCTCGGCGGTGGCTTCGGCGGCATGCTCATGAGCGCGCGCCTGCAGGAAGCGGGCATTCGCAATTTCCGCATCATCGAGAAGGCTGGCGATTTCGGCGGCACCTGGTATTGGAACCGCTATCCTGGCGCGCAATGCGACGTCGAATCCTACGTCTACCTGCCCTTGCTTGAGGAAACCGG
Organism: Pseudomonadota bacterium; assembly: GCA_031371245.1. Taxonomy (GTDB): domain Bacteria; phylum Pseudomonadota; class Gammaproteobacteria; genus JADJYF01. Next base: position 314 of record JANMJF010000435.1, read on the forward strand.
CTATATCCCCAAGGAAAAATATTCCTTTGGTCCGGAGATCTTCGAACACGCGCAACGCATCGGCCGCCACTACGATCTCTATTCGCGCGCACTGTTTCAAACCCAGGTGCTGGAAATGCGCTGGGACGACGAGGCCAGCCATTGGGTGGTCAAGACCGATCGCGGCGATGTGTTCCACGCCCAGCACGTGGCGATGGCCAGCGGTTCCCTCAACCGCCCGAAGCTGCCCGGCATACCCGGCGTTGAGACCTTCAAAGGCCACACCTTCCATACCAGTCGCTGGGATTACGACTACACCGGCGGTGATTCAAGCGGCAATCTACATAAGCTCAAAGACAAACGCGTGGCTGTGATCGGCACCGGTGCTACCGCCGTGCAGTGTGTGTCGCACATCGGCCAGTCGGCGCAACAGCTGTATGTCTTTCAACGTACACCGTCGGCGATCGACGAGCGGCGCAATTTTCCGACCGACATGGAATGGGCGAAAACGCTCCAGCCCGGTTGGCAGGCCGCGCGCAATCACAATTTCTCCTGCCTGCTGTCGGGCATTCCCCAGGACGAAGACCTGGTCAACGATGGCTGGACCGAATTGTTCAAGGCGCTGAGCGAATTGCTCGGCCAGCACGAACACCTTGATGTCTCCAGTGCCGACATGTCGCGTCTAGCCGAGATCGCTGATTTCAAGAAAATGAACCGCACGCGCGCGCGGGTGGATGCCGTCGTCGCCGATCAAAATACCGCTGAGGCACTCAAAGCCTGGTATCGGCCATGGTGCAAACGCCCGACCTTTAATGACGAATTCCTGCCGACCTTCAATCGTGCCAACGTGACCCTGGTCGACACCGGCGGCAAAGGCGTCGAGCGCATCACGGCAACAGGCGTGGTGGTCGACGGTGTCGAATACGAAGTCGATTGCCTGATCTTCGCAACCGGCTTTGAAGTCGGCCGCGTCACGTATACCAACCAGGCCGGGCTTGAGATCTTCGGTCGTGACGGGCTGTCGCTCGGTGACTATTGGGCCGACGGCATGCGCACCTACCACGGCTTCTACAGCCACGGCTTTCCGAATTGTTTTCACATGGGTTTTACCCAGACCGGTTACGTGCCCAACTTCACCTACATGCTCGACAACCAGGCGCAACACATCGCCGCCGTCATCGCGCAAGCGAAGGCCAGCAAACTGGCGGCGGTCGAGGCCAGCAAGCAGGCCGAGGCGGCGTGGGTGGCGGAAGTCAACGCGCCGGACATGATGACCGACTACCTGGCGAGCTGCACACCGGGCTATTACAACGGTGAAGGCACGGCACGCGGCAACGACGGCTTCCTGCAAGGCCACTACAGCGGCGGCGGCGTGGCGTTCTATGCCTTGCTGCGCGACTGGCGCGCACAGGGCGACCTGGCGGGCTTGACCGTCAAACCCCGCGCGTCGTGAGCGGCGCGATCATCATCACCCCCGTGGAGGACACACACCATGGCTGACGCACTAGACATCGCCAAGCGCTGGATTGCCGCCTATAACGCCAAGGACTTCGAGACGCTGGCAAGCTTGATGACACCCGACATTCACGTCGAGCATCACAATCGCGGCGCGGGTATCGATGGCGCAGAAAATTTGCTGAGCGTGATGCGGCAGTTCGCCACCATGCTGCCGGACCGTCGCTTTCACTCGATACGTCGGCAGTTTGCGCTTGGCAACACCGTTGTCACTGAGCTTACCTGGGAAGGAAGGTCGACTGTCGATGTCGAGGGTTTCGCTAAAAGCGGCGAAACGGTCAAACTCGAACTGGCCTGTCTATGGACGATGCGCGATGGCTGCGTGGCCGATTATCATGACTATGGTTGAGCACGATGCCACACCATAGAATTCAAGCAAGGTCGCGACCCTCGACCGAGGAGAAGTTGCAATGATCACCGTCTTAAGCGATGCCGGCACCGCCGTCGTCGAAGGCCGCCACGCCCGCGCAAGCGGCGACGATTTATGGCTGCACAGTGCCGCCGTCACAGCCGCCAGCGGCTGGGCCCTCAAACCCGAGGGCTTGTGTCAGGGAGATGTCTGCGTACCGGTGCCACGCCAGGATGCCGCACAGTATGTGAGCGGCGCAGAAGTGAACATCGCGGCTTTCTGGCGTCTGCTGGACCGACCCGTCCTGCACGACCGTGCCGGCTCGAGCTGGATACTGGGCACAACCGCCGGCGAGCGTGCCACCACACTAACTAGTCTCAACGCGCCGGATTTCGAGTTACCCGATCTCGATGGTCAACTGCACAAGCTGTCGGACTATCGCGGCAAGCGAG
>JANMJF010000477.1:0-18490 GCA_031371245.1 Pseudomonadota bacterium
AGGACTTGAACCTCCACGGGGTTTCCCCCACTGATACCTGAAACCAGCGCGTCTACCAATTCCGCCACCTCGGCAACGAGGTGCGCAATCTACCTAACCGACCTGAGCGAGTCAATGCGTCGTCCTGTACGTCCCCCAGTAAAAAACAAATCTCCCCATGTCAGCCGCGCACGTGAGCAACTGCATCAGCACGTCGAGGATCTGCCTTCGCGTGTCGCGATCTTGGCGGCGCTCGAACAGTTGGCCTCGCCGCGACCACTCGACGAACTCGCCGCATACCTGACGGTCCGCGGCGACGCCGAACGCAATGCGCTGGAACGTCGCCTGCTAGCCATGACCCGCGATGGTCAGCTGATCCAGACTCGCGCCGAGTGTTTCGGGCTCGCCAGCCGCATGGATTTGATCGCCGGCCGGGTGCTTTCGCACCGCGACGGCTTTGCCTTCGTACGCCCCGATGGCGGTGGCGATGACATCTATCTCGCCGAGCGCGAGGCCCGCCGTACCTTGCATGGTGACAAGGTCTTGGTGCGGCTAGCGGGTGCCGATCAACGCGGCCGGCCCTATGGCAATCTGGTCGAGGTGCTGGAACGTGCCAATACCGTCATCGTCGGCCGCTATTTTCACGATCGCGGTATCGGCGTGGTGGTGCCGGACAACAAACACATCAATCAGGATGTGCTGATACCGGAAGGCGCCTCGGCCGGCGCCCACGATGGCCAGATTGTCGTGGCCACCATCGAACAGCAACCCGATCAGCGCAGCCAGCCGATCGGGCGAGTGAGCGAAGTGCTAGGTGAGCACATGGCGCCGGGCATGGAAATCGAAATCGCAATTCGCAGCTACGGACTGCCGGCTGAATGGCCGGACGCCGCGCTGGCCGAGGCCGCCGCCATCCCGGCGGAAGTACGACCGCAGGATCACGCCGCGCGGCGCGATCTGCGCGACCTGCCACTGGTCACTATTGACGGCGCTGATGCGCGCGACTTCGACGATGCGGTTTTTGCCCGACGCACACCGAAGGGTTTCGTTTTGTATGTCGCCATCGCTGACGTCTCTCATTATGTGCAAGCGGGGTCCGCGCTGGACACTGAAGCCCTGCGTCGAGGCACCTCGGTCTACTTTCCAGACCGTGTCATTCCGATGCTGCCGGAGACCTTGTCGAACGGTATCTGTTCGCTCAATCCTGGCGTCGAGCGTCTGGCCATGGTGTGCGAGATGGCACTTGAGGAAAACGGCGAAGTGCGGCGCGCGCAGTTTTATCCCGCCGTGTTTCGGTCCCATGCGCGGCTCGTCTACGAGCAAGTCGAGGATTGGTATCGTGGCGATCGCACCCAGTCACTGGCCGACGATCGCCAAGTGGCCGACAGCGTGGTGTGTCTTTACGAACTCTACGAAGTATTGCGCACGCGCCGCGAAGCGCGCGGCGCGCTTGATATCGACACCGTCGAGCCGCGTTTCATGTACGGCGTTAACGGTAAGATTGAAAGCGTCGAGTCGCGTGCACGGGTCGATGCCCACCGTCTGATCGAAGAGTGCATGATCGCGGCCAATGTCGCCGCAGCAAAATATCTGCACAAGCGCAAACAGCCGGGCATGTATCGTGTGCATGAACCGCCGGCCGGTGAAAAGGTTGAGGCGCTCGGTCAGTTCCTACGTGAACTGGGCATGCCTTTCACCCTGGCTAGCGAGCCGCAACCGAGCGATTTTGCCGCCATCCTGGCCGCCGCGCGCTCACGCATCGACAAGCGATTGATCGACACCGTGGTGCTGCGCAGCCTGAAACTGGCGGTCTACAGCGCAGAAAACCATGGCCACTTCGGCCTGGCGCTGACGGCATACGCACATTTCACTTCGCCCATCCGCCGCTATCCCGATCTGACCGTGCATCGTGCCATCAAGGCCGCTCTGCTCGAAGAAGCAGTGGCGGAAGACGGCAATTTGCGCATGGCCGAGTTGGCGAGCCAGTGCTCGATGACCGAGCGTCGTGCCGACGAGGCGACCCGTGACGCAGTGTCGTGGCTCAAATGCGAGTTCATGCAGGACAAGGTCGGTGAGCGGTTCACCGGCATCGTGTCGGGCGTAGCGGAGTTCGGCGTGTTCGTCGAGCTCGAACAGATTTTTGTCGAGGGTCTGGTCCACGTCACCGAACTGCCCGGCGACTATTATCAATACGACGCCGCGCGCCATGCCCTGCGTGGCCGCGCCAGTGGACGTGAGTTCAGTATCGGCCAGGCGCTTGAGGTGCTCGTGACACGCGTCAATCTTGACGAGCGCAAGATCGATTTCAAGCTCGTCGATGCCGCGCGCAGCGAGCCACGTCGAGCCAAGCGCAAGCGCCGCTAGTGGCGGCGCGCGACTTAATCATCGGCGGCCTGCACGCGGCCCGCATGGCTTTTGAACGACGCGCTAGCGATGTGTTGGAACTGTGGCTGGATCGTGAGCGCGACGCCACCACCGCCCACGAACTGGAAGCAAGCGCGCGCGCGCTGGGCGTGACCGTGCAACGGGTCGATGGCGCAACCCTCGATCGCCTGTACGGCGACGATCATCATCAGGGCGTGGTCTTGCGCCGCCGCCCGCCGCCCACGGTCGGACTTCAAACCGTGCTGGCACGGGCTGCCGAGGCCGGTCGCGCCGCTCTGCTGCTGGTGCTGGATAATGTGCAGGACCCGCGCAATTTCGGCGCCTGTCTGCGCGCCGCTGATGGCGCCGGGGTCGATGGCGTGATCTTCACGCGTGATCACAGCGCGCGAGTGACCAGTGTGGTGGCCAAGACCGCGAGCGGCGCGCTGGACAGCGTGGCCTTGATTGCGGTGCCCAATCTGGCCACTGCGCTGCGCCAGCTGGCCGCGTCCGGTGTGTGGACCATCGGCGCGGCCCACGACGGGCCAGTGTCGCTTTACCAGGCGGATCTCAGCCTGCCCAGTGCGCTGGTACTGGGCAACGAGGGCGAGGGCCTGCGCCGCCTCACGCGTGAGCGTTGCGATCAGCTGGTCTACATTCCCATGCATGGCCAGGTCAGCAGCCTGAACGTAGCGACCGCCGCCGCAGTCTGCCTGTTCGAGGCACGCCGTCAGCGCGCGGCGCGGGCCGACTGCGCGTAAGGACCCTGGTCAGCATTATCTCGTTAACACCGAGGGTGTTCTTGAGTGGTTGCTTACCGGGCGCGATTCGCGGGCAATAGCGCGGCTATTGCCAAGAATAGCAACGCAGCGTCAGCCGCTCAGGAACAGCCGAATGTAGAGATAATTTTGACCAGGGTCCTAAATACCTTTTGCACGGGGGCCATGCTCCGCCTACAATGCGCGGCCCTCGCCCAGGCGAGGTCAACTCCTTGCTTCACCGCCAGATCGGGAAGCTTCATCCATGAGGAGCGCATATGCGTCATTATGAGATCGTGTTTCTGGTCCACCCTGATCAGAGTGAGCAGGTCGGCGCCATGGTCGACCGCTACCGTTCGATGATCGAGTCCAGCGGCGGTCAGATACACCGTCTTGAGGATTGGGGTCGCCGCCAGCTGGCCTATCCCATTAACAAGGTCCACAAAGCCCACTACGTTCTGATGAACGTTGAGTGCGACGCACCGACCCTGAACGAACTGAACAGCGCTTTCCGCTTCAACGACGCGGTGCTGCGTAATCTGGTTATCCAGCGCAACGGGCCAGACAACACGCCATCGCCCATCGCCCAGGCCAAGGATGAACAGTCGGAGCGCGATGACGAGCGCGGCCGCCGTTCGCGTGAAGGCCGTCCGCCGCGCGGCGATGCGCCGCAGGCTGACAACGATGATGCAGACAACGAAGCGGTTGCGACCAACGAATCGCAAGACGCCTGACGCCGGGAGCACACACGATGGCTAAGTTTTTTCGACGTAAGCGCTACTGCAAGTTCACCGCCGAGGGCGTTGTCGAGATCGATTACAAGGATCTCGCGACACTCAAGGCCTATATCACTGAAAACGGCAAGATCGTACCGAGCCGCATCTCTGGCACCAAGGTGCGTTACCAGCGTCAGCTGGCGATCGCGGTCAAGCGCGCGCGCTTTCTTGCGCTGCTGCCTTACTGCGACGCGCATTAAAGGCGAAATTCAGGAGAGCACGCCGTGCGGGGTCTCGCGCGGGTAGCGATGCGCGGTCCAATGTTCGCGGCGGGCTGCGCCGCCGTGTTGGCGCTGGCGTCGATGGTATTCGGCATATTGCTGGTGCCTTCAGGTGCGGTCATCGCGCTGACCACACTGCGTTTCGGTGCACGCGAAGGACTGAAAATCGCCGCCATTGCCACCTCCTTTGTGCTGGTGGTGCGCCTGGGACTGGGGCAGGGCATCGCCGCTTCCCTGACCTTGGCAGCGATGGCGTGGTTACCCGCCTGGTTGCTGGCCTGTGTGCTGCGCGTACGACGCGCGCAGGACTGGTCGCTGATGCTGGCGGCGCTGCTGGTAGTGATCTATGCCGCTGCGCTGCGGCTGGCGGTCGGCGACGTGACGGTCTTCTGGCGCGACAAGCTGAAGACCTTGTTCGAGCTGCTGGCGAAGGATGCCGGTGCGCGCTTCACTGCTGAACAGATGGAGTTCATCGCGGCCCAGACCCATAGCTGGACGATGATCGCGATGTTCTGCATGTTGGCCGCCGTCATCATGCTGGCGCGCTGGTGGCAGGCCGAGTTGTACAACCCCGGCGGCTTCGGCGCGGAGTTTCGCGAGCTGCGCATGCCGCGTGGTGTGACGATGGTGGCGGGCGCGCTGGCACTGGCTTACGCGTTTGGCCGCGAGGGTGTGCTGGTGCTCGACCTCGCCGGTGACGCCTGTGTATTGCTGGTGGTATTGTTTGCCCTGCAAGGGCTCGCAGTTATCCACTTCATGGCGCGTGTGAGAGGTTTGGCCGGCGCGTGGCTGACCACCCTCTACGTGATGCTCGTGCTGGTGCCGCAAGTGGCCGGGCCGATCCTCGCGACCACCGGACTCGCCGACAATATTGTCGATTTCCGCCGACTGAGCGGCGCTCGACCACCGTAGCGCGGGCTTAGCATCGCGCTGGTATTCGGTTAGCTACGATTCGATTGAGGACGATGTGATGGAAATTATCCTGCTGGAAAAGATTCACCGGCTCGGCAACCTGGGTGACAAGGTCAATGTTGCCCCCGGCTATGGTCGCAACTATCTCATTCCGAACGGCAAGGCGGTGCCCGCCACGGCGGTCAATGTCGCCAAATTCGAAGAGCAGCGCGTCGATCTTGAGCGCGTGCAGGCTGACGCTCTGGGCCGCGCCCAGGCGCGCGCCGCGCAGCTCAACGATATGTTGTTGACCATCGCCGCCAAGGCCGGCGCGGAAGGCAAGCTGTTCGGCTCGGTCGGTGCCCACGATATCGCCGAAGCGATCGTGGCGCAGGGCGCCGCTGCCGAAAAACGTGAAGTGCGGCTGCCGGCAGGGCCACTGCGTGAAATCGGCGAATACGCTGTCGAGATTCACCTGCATCCGGACGTCAACGCCACGGTTAAGGTTAAAGTCGTGCCCGAGGACGGGGTTGCCGTGGCGCAGTGACGCTGCGTGTAATCTGCTTCTGGCGGCGCATGCCGCGTGGTGAGGTGTAACGATGGACACCGATCTGGAAGCACTCAAGGTCCCGCCCCATTCCATCGAAGCCGAGCAGGCGGTGCTCGGCGGTCTGATGCTCGACAACGAGGCCTGGTCCAACGTTGCCGAGCGGCTCAACAGCGACGATTTCTATCGGCGTGATCACGCCAAGATCTTTCGCGCCGTCGAAGTGCTGGCCAATGACAGCAAACCCTTCGACGTCGTGACGCTGGCCGAGTGGCTGCGCAGCCATGAGCAGCTGTCCGACGTCGGCGGCATGGCCTATCTCGGGCAGCTCGCCGAAAACACGCCCAGCGCGGCCAATATCGCCGCCTATGCCGACATCGTTCGCCAGCGGTCAATACTGCGCGGCCTGATCAGTGCCGGCACCCAGATCGTCGAAAGCGCATTCCGTACCGAAGGTCGCAACCCCGACGAGCTGCTCGATCTCGCCGAGAGTCTGGTGTTTGAAATCGCTGAGCGCGAATCGAAAAGCCGGCGCGGTTTTCGGCCAATCAAGGAACTGTTGGTGGATGCGCTCGATCGTATCGACATGCTGTTCCAGCGCGACAATCCCATTACCGGCGTTGCGACCGGTTTCTACGAACTCGACAATATGACCTCGGGTCTGCAGAAGTCCGATCTGGTCATCATCGCCGGCCGCCCGTCGATGGGTAAGACCGCCTTCGCCATCAACATCGCCCAGCACGCCGCCATCAAGGAAGAGCTGCCGGTCGCAGTGTTCAGTATGGAAATGCCGAGCGAACAACTCGCCATGCGCATGATGTCTTCGCTCGGTCGCATCGATCAGCACAAAGTGCGTACCGGTCGGCTGAGTGATGACGACTGGCCGCGACTGACCCATTCAGTCGGTATTCTTTCCGAAGCGAAGATGTTCATCGACGATACGCCGGCGCTGACACCGGGCGATCTGCGTGCGCGCTGCCGACGCCTGGCGCGTGAACATGGCATCGGTCTTGTCGTCATCGACTATCTGCAGCTCATGCAGGTGCCCGGCACCAAGGAAAACCGTGCCACAGAAATTTCGGAAATCTCGCGTTCCCTGAAAGCCCTGGCCAAAGAATTGTCGTGCCCGGTGATAGCGCTGTCGCAGTTGAACCGCAGCCTGGAAAGCCGCCAGGACAAGCGCCCTGTGATGTCAGATCTGCGCGAATCGGGCGCTATCGAACAGGACGCCGATGTCATCATGTTCATCTATCGTGACGAGGTCTACAACGAAGACAGTGCCGACAAGGGCATCGCCGAAATCATCATCGGCAAGCAGCGTAACGGTCCCATCGGTTCGCGCAAGCTGCGTTTTTTCGGCGAATACACCAGCTTCGAAAATCTCGCCCACGACTACGTTTCTGAGTCGCGCGAATGACGCGACCCGCGCGGGTCATCATCAATCCTCGAGCGGCCCGACATAATCTTGAGTGGGTGCGGCGTCACGCGCCCGCTGCGCGCGTGCTGGCCGTGATCAAGGCCGATGGTTATGGCCATGGCATCGCACGCATGGCGCGCCTCTTTGACGCGGCCGATGCTTTCGCGGTGGCGGCTATCGAAGAGGCCGTGATGGTACGCGCGGCCGGCGTGGTTAAACCCATCGTGCTGCTCGAAGGCCCCTTCGAGGCTGCCGAACTCGACCAAGTAGCGGCGCTCGGTCTCGAAATCGTGGTGCACAACCAGGAACAGCTGGAGATGCTGCGTGGCGCACCGCTGCCACGCGCGGTGTGGCTCAAGTTCGATACGGGCATGCATCGCCTAGGCTTCGATCCTGCGTGTGCGCCGGCGGCCATTGCGGCGCTACGTGCGCTCGGTATGCCGCTGCGCTACATGACGCATTTCGCCAATACCCATCACCGTGGCGACACCAGTGTCGATCGCCAGATAGACAACTTCGAACGGCTGCTGGAGGGGGTCGAAGGCGAACGCAGTCTGGCCAATTCCGGCGCGGTGCTCGCCTATCCGCGCGCCCATGGCGACTGGGTGCGACCTGGGCTCATGCTCTACGGCGTGTCGCCTTTCGATGACGAGCTCGGCAGTGAACTCGGTCTGCAACCGGTCATGACCCTGCGTTCGCGCTTGATTTCCGTACGTCAGGTGCGGGCCGGCGACGCGGTCGGTTATGGTGGCGCCTATGTGTGTCCCGAAGACATGCTGGTCGGCGTGGTGGCTTATGGTTATGGCGACGGTTATCCGCGTCACGCCCAGACCGGCACGCCGGTGCTGGTGCGCGGCATCCGCACGCAAGTCATCGGCCATTGTTCGATGGACATGATGACGGTTGATCTGCGGCCGGTGCCCGCCGCGCGCTTCGGCGATGCGGTCACGCTATGGGGTGCAGGCCTGCCCATCGAGGAAGTTGCACGTGCCTCGGGCACCATCCCCTACGAACTGCTGTGCCGGGTGCGCATGCGCGCGCAGTACGAAGAGGGCGAGCCGTGAAAGCCAAAAAGCAATTCCAGTGTCAGCGCTGTGGTGCCGCGTTCAGCAAATGGGCTGGCCAGTGCACCGACTGTAATGAATGGAACTCCATCATCGAAACCCTGGTTAGCGGCGGCAACGAGCGTCGCGGCCGCATGACTGCGAGCCCGGCCCGCGTGCATGCGTTGGCCGACATCGCCCACGAGGAAAGTCCGCGCATGGCGACCGGCCTGGCCGAACTCGATCGCGTGCTGGGCGGTGGTCTGGTGACCGGCTCGGTGGTGCTGCTCGGCGGTGATCCCGGCATCGGTAAGACCACGCTGTTGTTGCAGAGTCTGGCGGCGGTCAAGACCTCGGCGGGTGTCACCGCGCTCTATGTCAGTGGTGAGGAGTCGGCCGCGCAGATCGCGCTGCGTGCCGAGCGACTGAAACTTCCGGCCGCCGATCTGCTGCTGCTGACCGAAACCGACGTCGATCGCATCCTCGATGAAGCGGCGCGCTTGAAGCCGGCGGTGATGGCCATCGATTCGATCCAGACGGTGTTCAGCGAATCTTTGCAGTCGCCACCTGGCAGCGTCGCGCAGGTGCGCGAATGTGCGGCGCGGTTGGTGAGTTTCGCCAAGGCCAGCGGTACGGCGGTCTATCTCATCGGTCACGTCACCAAGGACGGCTCGATAGCCGGGCCGCGGGTACTCGAGCACATGGTCGACGCAACGCTTTATTTTGAAGGTGACCCCGACGGCCGCTATCGCATGATACGCGCGATCAAGAATCGTTTTGGCGCGGTCAACGAACTCGGCGTGTTTGCCATGAGCGATGGCGGTTTGCGCGAAGTCAGCAACCCCAGCGCAATTCTCCTGTCACGTCACGGCGAGCCGGTGCCGGGCTCGGTGGTGATGGTCACCCGCGAAGGCACGCGCCCGTTGCTGGTCGAAGTGCAGGCGTTGGTTGACGAGTCCCAGCTCGGTAATGCGCGACGCGTGACGGTGGGTATCGATCAGAATCGGCTGTCGATGTTGCTGGCGGTGCTGAACCGCCATGGCGGTATCGCAACCGCCGGTATGGATGTCTACGCCAATATCGTCGGCGGTGTGCGTGTCAGCGAAACCGGCGCCGATCTGGCCATACTGATGGCCGTGCTTTCCAGTCTGCGCAATCGACCATTGCCGATGGATCTGGTGGCCTTCGGCGAGATTGGTCTGGCCGGTGAGATTCGTGCTGTCACCGGCGGGCCGGAGCGTCTGCGCGAAGCGGCCAAGCACGGCTTTAAACGCGCCATCGTGCCGCGTGGCAATGCGCCCAAGCCCTTGCCCACGGGCATGGAAGTGCATGTCGTGACGCGCCTCGAAGAGGCCTTGCAGGTCAGCAAATCCTTCGACAATTGAGGTCGTGGCGGAACACGAGTTTGCTGCCGCTATTGTGCTACTAGCCTGACGCTTGCGGAGTCTGTGTGCCATGACCGAAGCCATTCGCGCCGCTGGGTTGCCTGCTCGTCGGCTGACGCCGCTGGGTGTCTACTATGCGATCTTTACCGTGTCCGGTTGCGCCGGGCTGATTTACGAATCGATCTGGACCCACTATCTCAAGCTGCTGCTCGGTCACGCCGCCTATGCCCAGACGGTGGTGCTCAGTATTTTTATGGGGGGCCTCGCGCTGGGTTCGTGGTGGGCGGGCAGTCGTTCGCTGCGCTGGTCACGATTGCTGCTCGCTTACGCTTTGGTCGAAGCCGTGGTCGGACTATTCGCGCTCGGCTTTCACCCGGTGTTCGTGGCCGCCAGCGCTGCCTTTCAAAACTTCGCTGGCAGTTCGACGCTCGGGCCGGTCGGCATCGAGGCCGTCAAATGGTCGCTTGCAGCGCTGCTGATCGCGCCGCAATCCTGCCTGCTCGGTATGACTTTCCCGTTGCTCAGTGCGGGACTGCTGCGCACCTACCCCAACTCTCCGGGCAAGTCGCTCGCCACGCTGTATTGCTGTAACAGCCTCGGTGCGACGGTCGGGGTATTGGCCAGCGGTCTGTGGCTGATCGCGGCGTTTGGCCTGCCGGGCACCATTGCCCTGGCCGGCGTGCTCAATCTGCTGCTGGCGGCCAGTGTGTGGGTGCTCAACCGCGACCGCGTGATGGTCGCGCCCGTGGCGATGCCGAGTGCGGTTCGCGATGGCAGTGCGGCCCTGCCCCGGTTGCTGCTTGCGGTAGCGGCCTTCACCGGCTTGTCGTCGTTCATGTACGAGCTGTCATGGATCCGCATGTTGAGCATGGTGCTCGGCGCGGCAACCCACTCCTTTGAATTGATGTTGAGCGCTTTCATCCTGGGCCTCGCGCTCGGTGGCCTGTGGATCCGTTGGCAGATCGACAAGATCGGCAATGTGCTTGGCTGGCTGGCCGCCTTGCAGCTCGCGATGGCTGCTTGCGCACTGGCCTCGCTGGCGCTCTATGCCCATGCCTTTGAGGCCATGGCCTGGTTGCTCGGTGCCTTGAGCCGCAGCAGTGCCGCCTATGGCTTGTTCCTCACCGGTAGTCATGCCTTGGCGCTGTTCATCATGTTGCCAGCCACACTGTGCGCCGGCACCACCTTGCCTCTCATCACTCACGCCATGTTGCGCGCCGGCCAGGGCGAGCGCGCCATCGGCACGGTGTATGCGGCCAATACGCTCGGCGCCATCGTCGGCGTGCTGCTGACCGTGCACGTGGTGCTGCCGACCTTCGGTCTGCGTAACACGATGGTGGTTGGTGCGGCCATCGATCTGGTCCTCGGTGTGACGCTGCTCGCCGCCGGTGGTGCGCGTACGACACAGCTCACACGCCGCGCGGCGCTGGCCAGTGTCGTCTTGCTGGTGGCTTGCGTGAGCCTCGTGCACCTCGATCCTCGCCGTATGGCCGCGGGTGTCTATCGCTACGGGCGCAGCCAGTTGCCGCACGATAACGAAGTCGTCTTCCATGGCGACGGCAAGACCGCCAGCATCGACATGGTGGCGTCGCCGGGCGGCAAGCTCGCCATCCTCACCAATGGCAAACCCGACGCCGCTATCAATCCCTTGACTGCCGCCGCGCCGTCGACGGACGAGAGCACCATGGTGATGCTCGGCGCACTGCCGCTCGCGCTGCATCCCGGCGCGCGCACGGTGGCTAATATCGGCATGGGTTCGGGCCTGACCACGTCGACGCTGCTGGCGTCGGCCACGCTGGAGCGGGTCGACACCATCGAAATTGAAGCCAAGATGGTTGAGGCCGCGCGCGGCTTCCTGCCACGGGTCGAGCGGACCTATCACGATCCGCGCAGTCATATCGTCATCGACGATGCCAAGACCTATTTCTCTGCACGCCGCGAAAAATACGACATCATCGTTTCCGAGCCCTCCAATCCGTGGGTCAGCGGCGTGGCGAGCCTGTTCTCGATCGAGTTCTACGATCTGATCGCGCGCTATCTGAACGACGACGGTGTACTGGTGCAATGGTTGCAGCTCTATGAGTTCGACGACCACCTGCTGGCCAGCGTGATCAACGCGATCACCGCCCGGTTTCCCAATTACGTCGTTTATCAGACCGATGATTCCAACCTGGTGGTGGTGGCGAGCCGCAGCGCGAAGCTGGACGCGCTCGCGCCGACCATCTTCGACGCGCCGGCGATGAAGAATGAACTGGCGCGTGTCGGCATACATCACATCGATGATCTGCGCGCGCATCGTATCGGCTCGCGCGCCACACTCGAACCGCTGTTCGCGAGTTTCAACGCGCCGACCAATTCCGACTATCGACCTTACGTCGATCAGCACGCGCCCAAGGCGCGCTTCATGGGCAACACTGCCCAGGCAGTGGTCAGGCTCGCCGCTGGGCCTTTGCCACTACTCGAAATGTTGGACCCGGCACGGGGCGTACCGGCTGCCGCGCTCTCAGCGCAGCCCGAAGTGACCCAGGTTAGCCGCTGGCGCGCGGCCCAGGATGCCTATGCACTATTGCTCGGCACACAGACAGCGCCGCCCGCCGACTTTGCCTTGCACGACGAAGTAGCGTTGTTGAATGCAACTCAAGGGCAGTGCGAAGGCGAGTTGATCACCCGCAGTTGGGCGGCGGCAGTATTTCGTGTCGCGCTCGAACTGCTGCCGCAACTGCGCGCCGAGCAAAGCGCACAACTGTGGCTGCGACTTGGGCACAGCGCTTGCGCGCGCCAGGCATCGGCGCTCACCCAGCGCTGGCTGGCCTTGTATGCCGCAGTTGGCCAGCGCAACGCTGCCGCCATGCTCAGCGACGCGCAGGCGCTGCTCGATGATAAGGCCAGTGCCGCTGACCCGGAACGTTTTGGTTATCTGCTCGCGTGCGCCATGCTCGGTGCGCTTGCCCATGGCGAACCGCAGGCGGCACTCGACGTCTGGTCACGCTACGGCGCCAAACGCTGGAATCCCAACACCGTGAATGTCCATCTGCGCCTGCTGCTCTCCAGCGCATTATTTCGCGTCGGACAGGCGGCGGCGCACGGGCAGTGAGCGAGCACTGAGCGCGCGACGCTCAGCCGTCGCCGTCGTGCAGAACTTCCTGCGCTGTTGCGACGCCGCCTGGCGCGCCGATACCGGCGAGGGTCAGGCGCGCGGTTTTTACCGCACGTTCGGCGGTTTGCACGATTTCGATGGTGATGTGCTCAAGCCGGAAGGCGGTGCCGGTGATCGGAATGTCCTCAAGGGTTTCGAGGATGAGTCCGTTGATGGTCTTGGGACCGCCGATCGGTAGGCCAAAACCGTAGACACGATTGATGGCGCGGATATTCGCGCTGCCATCAACCAGAAAACTGCCGTCGTCCTGCGGATAGACGTCGCGCGCGTAGATCTGCGGATCGGTGGTGAATTCGCCGACCACTTCTTCCAGCAGATCCTCGAGGGTGACCAAGCCTTCGATATCGCCATATTCGTCCACCACGAAGGCCATGCGCTGCTTGCGCTTCTGGAAGTTCAGCAGTTGCACATAGAGATCGGTGGTCATCGGAACGTAATAGGGTTCGACCAGCAGCGCACGCAGGTCGGCGACGGTGAAATCGTCGCCGGAACGCAAGGTCTTGGCCAGTCGGCGCAGATGCAGAACACCTTCGACATTGGCGATGTTGCCGGCGTAACAAGGCACGCGCGTGTGCCGGCAGTTCATCAACTGTTCGAGCACGTCGGGCCACTCGTCGTCGAGATCGATGCCATAGATGTCGCCGCGCGGCACCATGATGTCTTCGACGGTGGCAGTTTCCAGATCGAGAATACCGAACAGCATCTGTTGATGCTGTTGCGGAATCATGGCGCCGGCTTCCTTGACTACGGTGCGCAACTCTTCACGGCTGAGCGACTCGCGGGCGCGCTTCAGTTCGCGCACGCCAAGCACGGCCAGCACACCGTTTGAGATCCAGTTCAGCGCCCCCACAAAGGGCCACAGCACGAACTGCAAGGGGCGCAGCACGAAGGCAGCAGGAAAGGCAATGCGTTCGGGATGGATGGCGGCGAGGGTTTTGGGGACGACTTCGGCGAACACCAATACCACCGCAGTCAGTATTGCGCTCGATGCAATCAGCGCGCGTTCACCCCATAGCTCCAGTGTCACGACCGTCGCCAGCTGGGCGATCAGGATGTTGATGAAGTTGTTGCCAAACAGCAGCAGGCTGATCAGGCGGTCTGGCCGTTCGAGCAGCTTCTGTGCCGACTGCGCCGCGCGATGGCCGCGCTCGGCGAGGTGTTTCAGACGATAACGATTGAGCGTCATCATCGCGGTCTCGGCGCTGGAGAAGAACGCCGAGATCAAGATCAGTACTACCACCACCAGCGCCAGCAAGACCAGCGACTGGCCGCTCATATCGGTGAATTTCACGCCGTCCATCAGGCGCGGTGCAGCACCAGTTCGAGCACAAACTTCGAGCCGAAGAAGCCGAGTGCGAGCATCACGAAGCCGGTGATCAGGAACTTCACTGCGCGCCGTCCACGCCAGTGCCATTGATAGCGTCCGATAATCAGCACCGCGAAGGTCAGCCACGCCAGTGCTGAGAACACTATCTTGTGACCGAGATGCTGGGCGCGTACATCGTGGATGTAGGGCACGCCGATGATTAGTCCCATACTCAAGAGCACGAAGGCGATGCCGGTCAACTGGAACATGAGCTGCTCCATGGTTGCCAGTGGCGGCAGGAAACGCAGCACTGGCGCGTGACTCTTGAGCCGGCGGGCGGCGAAGCTCAGATACATGGCCTGCAGCGTGGCGATCGCGAACAGGCTGTAGGCGATCAATGACAGTCCGATATGCAGCGCAAGCCCGCCCGGCAGATGCTGCAGCACGCGTTGATCGCTGAACAGCAGTGAGACGCCGACGATAATCGCAGTGAAGGGCAGGATGACGACCGCGAGGCTCGCAACCGGCGCGCGCAGGGTGGCGATCACGACGATGGTGGCGATCAGCCAGGCGACCAGCGAGGCGGCGCTGAAGATGCCGAGGTTGATGCCGCTCGTGGTCACCATCATGGGATAGAGCGCGAGCGCGTGCGCGGTGATAGCGGCGAACGCAAGCACGGCGGTGATCGGACGTGGTGCGTAGCGGGGTGCCGCGCGTGCAATTTCGGACGTTTTGAGCGCCACTGTCAGGTACAGGGCGATGGCCGCGAGCCCGAAAATAAATACATTCATGGGCATGGGGTGAGGGCTACTCGGGCACCGATGATGGCATAATCGGCGCCGCTAATGAAGCGCATCCGGAGTCCACTCCGGCCCTTAAAACCAGTCAATCCGACACATCCGCATGTTCAATAATCTCACTGGTCGGCTCAGTGCCGTCGTCAAGAATCTGAGTGGCCGCGCACGCCTGTCGGAAGAAAACATCGACGCAGCGCTGCGCGATGTGCGTATCGCGCTGCTTGAGGCAGACGTCGGCCTGGAAGTCGTGCGGGATTTCATCGCTGACGTGCGCGCGCGCGCCATCGGCCAGGACGTGATCGGAACCCTGACGCCGGGCCAGGCCCTGATCCGCGTGGTACGTGACGAACTGACGCGCCTCATGGGTGACGAGAACCGCGCCCTCGACCTGGCTGCGGTCCCGCCGGTGGTGGTGCTGATGGCCGGCTTGCAGGGCTCGGGTAAGACCACCACCAGCGCCAAGCTCGCACGCCGCCTGTTAGACAACGACAAGAAGCGCGTCGGCTTGGTCAGCTGCGACATTCACCGACCGGCCGCCATCGAACAGCTGGCGGTGCTGGCCGCTGAAGTCGGCGCGATCTGCTATCCGAGCCCCGCCAACACAAGTCCGGAAAATATTGCACTGGCGGCCATAACTTCAGCCAAGCGCGATTTTTGCGACGTCTTGATCGTCGACACCGCTGGCCGTCTGGCCATCGACACGGCGATGATGGACGAGATCAAGCGCATCCATGCCGCCACCAATCCCCACGAAACCCTGTTCGTGATCGACGCCATGATGGGCCAGGACGCGGTCGCCACCGCGCGCGCCTTCAACGACGCCTTGGCCCTGACCGGCATCGTGCTGACCAAGACCGATGGCGATGCCCGCGGCGGTGCGGCACTGTCGGTGCGACGCGTGACCGGCAAGCCGATCAAGTTCTTAGGCACGGGCGAGAAGACCGACGGTCTCGAAGCCTTCCATCCCGATCGTGTTGCTTCGCGCATCCTAGGCATGGGCGACGTGCTCAGCCTCATCGAGGAAGTTGAGCAGAAGGTCGATCAGGACAAGGCGATGAAAGTCGCCGAGAAGCTCAGGAAGGGTAAGGGCTTCGATTTGCAGGATTTCCGCGACCAGATCGATCAGATGCGCAATATGGGCGGCATGCAGGCACTGCTCGGCAAGCTGCCGGGCATGGGCGATCTGCCGGACAAGGTTAAGAACCAGGTCAATGACAAAGAATTGACCAAACTCGCCGCTATCATCGATTACATTACGCCGCAGGAGCGCGAGTTTCCGGCCATCATCAAGGCCTCGCGCAAGGTCCGCATCGCGAACGGCTGCGGTAGCCAGGTGCAGGACGTCAACAAACTGCTCAAGCAGTTCCTGCAGATGCAGAAGATGATGAAGAAGATGACCAAGAAGGGCGCGTTGAAGAACCTCATGCGCGGTATGCGCGGGCAGATGCCGCCCGGCTTCCCTATGCAGTGAGGCTGCGCTGCGACTGGCGAGCTTGAGCGACACGCACGACAATCGCCACGGGGCGCCCACCAACATCAGCGGAGCGAAGCACGGTGACGACACGCAAAGACGACGACCTTTACGCACGCGCGCTCGAATACCACCTCAATCCGCGGCCTGGCAAAATCGAAATCGCGGCGACCAAACCGCTCGCCAATCAGGACGATCTCGCCCTCGCCTATTCACCGGGTGTGGCGGCGCCGTGCGCGGCCATCGTCGCCGATCCCAATAGTGCTTCGCTGTACACCGCGCGTGGCAATCTGGTCGCCGTCATTACCAATGGCACGGCGGTGCTCGGTCTGGGTGCCATCGGCCCGCTGGCAGCCAAGCCGGTCATGGAAGGCAAGGCGGTATTGTTCAAGAAATTCGCTGGCATCGATGTGTTCGACATCGAAATCAACGAGACTGATCCCGACAAGCTGGTCGACATCATCGCGAGTCTGGAGCCGACCTTTGGTGGCATCAACCTCGAGGACATCAAGGCGCCCGAGTGTTTTTTTGTCGAACAGAAGTTGAAGGACCGGGTGAAAATTCCGGTCTTCCTCGACGACCAGCACGGCACTGCGATCATTTCGGCGGCGGCCATCATCAATGCGCTGGAAGTGGTGGGCAAAAATATCGCCGAGGTCAAACTGGTGGCCTCGGGCGCCGGCGCGGCAGCGATTGCCTGCCTGCGTCTGCTCTATTCCCTGGGTCTGCCGCGCGAGAATATTTTAGTCACCGACCGCGCCGGTGTGATCTACACAGGGCGCGACGCGCAGATGGATGAGCACAAGGCTTTCTTCGCGCGCGAGACGCCCCATCGCAGCCTCGCTGAGGCGCTGGTCGGCGCGGATATTTTTCTGGGGCTATCGGGTCCAGGTGTCTTGAATGGCGAGATGGTGAAGACCATGGCACCGCGCCCGCTGATCTTAGCCCTCGCCAATCCAACGCCTGAGATCATGCCCGAGGAAGCGCGCGCCGCACGCCCCGATGCGCTGATTGCGACCGGTCGTTCTGATTATCCGAACCAGGTCAACAACGTGTTGTGCTTTCCCTATCTGTTCCGTGGCGCGCTCGATGTCGGCGCCACCACCATCACTGAAGAAATGAAACTTGCGTGCGTGCATGCACTGGCGAGACTCACCCGCCAGGAGGCCTCGGAAGTGGTAGTGGCTGCCTACGGCGGTGAGGCCATGAGTTTCGGGCCGGAGTATCTGATCCCCAAGCCCTTCGATCCGCGCCTCATCACCGAGCTGGCGCCGGCGGTGGCCGAGGCCGCGATGCGCAGTGGTGTGGCGACGCGCCCGCTCGCCAGCCTCAAAGACTATCGTGAGCAATTGAGCAAGTTCGTGTTTCAGTCGGTGCTGCTGATGAAGCCACTGTTCGAGCGCGCGCGCCAGGATCGCAAACGTATTGCCTATGCCGATGGCGAGTCCGGCACGGTACTGCGCGCGGTGCAGTCGGTCGTCGATGACGGCCTCGCACGGCCGGTGCTGGTCGGGCGCCCGCAGGTGATCAATAAGCGCATCGTCGATCTGGGTTTACGCATAGTTGCCGAGCGCGATTTCGAGGTCGTCAATCCGGAGTCCGACGAGCGCTATCGCGAATATGTGGAGGACTACCACGGCGTGATGAAGCGCCGCGGTGTGACCTTGCAGGACGCGCGCGACGTATTACGTTCGAACACCACGGTTATCGCGGCGTTACTGGTGCGCAAGGGCGCGGCCGACGCCATGCTGTGCGGGCTGGTCGGCGAATATCACGAACATCTGCGTCATGTGCGCGATCTGCTCGGTACCCGCCCTGGTGTGCGCGAGATGGCCGCCATGAACGTGCTGGTGCTGCGCAAGGGCACGCTATTCCTGTGCGATACCTATGTGCATGCCGAGCCCAGCGCTGAGCAGCTAGCCGAGAGCACCCTCCTCGCCGCCGATCAGGTACGGCGCTTTGGATTGACACCCAAGGTCGCACTGCTGTCCCACTCCAACTTCGGCACGCGTGATACGGCCAGTGCACTGCGTATGCGCGAGGCCCTGGCCTTGATCCATACGCGCGCACCCGATCTGGAAGTCGATGGCGAGATGCAGGCCGACGCCGCGCTGGTGCCCAATATCCGCAACAAAGCCTTGTCCGATTCGACGCTGGAAGGTCAGGCCAATCTGCTCATGATGCCGAGCATGGACGCGGCCAATATTGCGCTCAATTTATTGACCGTCATGGGCGAAGGCGTCGCGGTCGGTCCGATCCTGCTCGGCTGCCGTTATGCCGCGCATATCCTTACGCCGTCGGCGACGGTGCGTCGAGTGCAAAACATGAGCGCACTGGCAGTGGTAGACGCGCAGCTGTTGAGCGGTGCGTGAGCGCGA
>JANMJF010000492.1:0-4417 GCA_031371245.1 Pseudomonadota bacterium
GCTCATGCCAGTTGCGCCTTCACGTCGGCCAACGTGGCGTCGAATCTGGCCGGTTATGCGCTCGGCGAATACGTCACCGGCATGTTCGGCTGGCAAGACTACGCGGTGGTCGGCGCGCCCGTCATACAACGCAAGGTCGCAGAACAAGGCTTGTCTATCTCGACCTCGCTGGGCGTGCTCGGTATTAATGGCCTCGCTGCTTACTTCGGTCTGCTCGACGTAGGTCAGCCACGCAGTGGCGAGACCGTCGTGGTTTCGACGGCGGCCGGCGCAGTCGGCTCCTGCGTCGGACAGATCGCCAACATCAAAGGCGCGCGCACCGTCGGCATCACTGGTGGTGCGGCAAAGAAGGCCTTGTGTACCGGCGAATTCGGTTACAGCAGCGCCATCGACTACAAAAGCGAGGAGCTTGGTGCGGCCCTCGATACGGCCTGCCCCGACGGCGTCGATGTCTATTTCGACAATACCTCGGGGCCCATCACCGACGCTGTCATGGCGCGCCTGAAGGTCGGTGCACGGGTTGTGATCTGCGGCACCGCGTCGATCGCCAACTGGCATCCAAGCCCGCAGGGGCCACGCTTCGAGCGCATCCTGCTGACCAAGCGCGCGCGCATGCAGGGTTATGTGATTTTCGATTACGCACCGCGCTACGGTGAGGCCTTGGCCGAACTCACGCCGTGGGTGCAAGCCGGCCGCATCCGCTATCGTGAGGACATCTTGGATGGCATCGAACACGCGCCCGACGCCATCGCCGGCCTCTATCGCGGCGACAACCTCGGCAAACGGCTGATCAGGATCGCGCCCGAGCACTGAGCGCGCAACTCGGCTTCAACATGCGGCGGCACCATACCCCGGGCGCGATAGTCGGCGAGCATCTTGGCTGGAATTTCATCGTAGTTGCCGATCGGCCCACGGCACTCTGCGGCGCCACACAAACAGTTGAAGCGAAACGGGAACGCGATCTGGGTCACACCGTAGTCGAAATACAGCTCCTCGCCGGCGGCAATGGCGCGACGCGCGACCAGATAAACGATACCGCCCTCGCTCTGGATATAGGTATTGGGCGCGCAGGCGTGATTGACGAAATCGTCTGGCCCACCGGACAAGGCAAAGAATTCGTCGACGCCTATCTGCAGAAAGCCGTCACCCAGGCCGTCGGCAGCGGCGCGCTCGACTTCGAGACGCCGCACCCGTGGCCCGGTGAATTCCATGATGCGCGTGCCGGCCGCGACTCCCGCCAGCGCGAACACGCCATGACCACCATGAGAGGTCCTCACTTCGACCGGCGGATAGCGCGTCATTTGTCGTTGTTGTCCTTCATTGCAAACCCTTTGATCACCACGGCACCCTCACGGCCCATGGTCAAATCATGGTGTAACCGCCATCCACCGCCCACGCCTGGCCGTTGATATAACTTGCTTCGTCCGACGCCAGATATAGCGCCAATCCCGCCACTTCGGCCGGTTGGATCCAACGTTGCAAGGGTACCGATGCCTGCAGACGGGCCATCATGTCCTCGGCGCTGGCACCCAATGCGGCGGCATGGCCGCTCATGAAGTCGCGCAGCATATCGGTCTCGACCACCCATGGACAAATGGCATTGACCAGCACGTTGTGGGGCGCCATTTCCAGCCCCAGGCAACGGGTCAGACCGACCACTGCGTGCTTCGACGCATTGTAGGCACTCTGATTACGCGAACCCCACTTGCCGGCGCTGGAAGCGAGGTTGATGACGCGTCCGCGTCGACGCGCGATCATCGCCGGCAAGACCGCCTGGGTGACATGGAAGATGCCGTAAACATTGCTTTCGATAACACGCTGGAAATCTTCAAAGCTGTAATCGAGAAAACTCGCCGCGACGTGGATGCCGGCATTGTTGACCAGGATGTCGAGCGGTCGCCACGCCTCGGCGGCAGCGACCATGGCGCGCACGCCAGCGCGGTCAGTAATGTCGCAGGCCAGGGTTTCTACCGGCACGTTGAATTCCCGTGCGATGGCCGTGCCGGTCGCGGACAGACGAATAGTGTCGCGGGCGTTAAGCACCAATGCGCAGCCTTCGGCCGCATAGGCTTGCGCGATCGCGCGGCCGATGCCGCGGCTGCCGCCGGTGATGAGCGCACTCTTGCCCGCCAATCTGCTGCCCATGAATCACTCCCCTTGCTCGTAATGGTATTTCGCACAATGCCGCCGCCGGCACGCATGCTATAACCTCGCGACGGCCGTGAGTACCGGCCGCACGGAGGATTTTTAACCATGCGCAAGCTCTATCACTGCGCCGGTGCGCGCTCGATGCGCAGCCACTGGTTGCTGCTTGAACTCGGTCTCGAATTCGAGTTGGTCACACTGGGCTTTTCGATGGCCGCGCTGCGTGCGCCAGAATATCTCGCCATCTCGCCACTGGGACGCGTGCCTTGTCTGATCGATGGCGACGTCACCCTGATTGAATCGGGTGCTATCTGCCAATACCTGTGCGAACGCTACGACGACGGCCGCCTGCATCGCGCGCCCGGCCACCCCGAGCGCAATGCCTGGCTGCAATGGTTGCACTTCGCCGAGACCATCGCGGTGCATGGCGCCTCGTTGGTGCAGCAGCAGGTGTTCGTGGCGCCGGCCGAACGCTCGGCAACTGTCATCAAGCTCGAGTCGCGCCGTTTGCGCAAAGCTTTCGAAGTGCTGGATGAGCAGCTCACCACTCGCCACTACATGTTGGCGAGCGGCTTCAGCGCCGTCGATACCGCAGTCGGCTACAGCGTGCACCTGGGTCAGCAGTTGATTGGACTCGAAGGTCTGCCGGCGCTCAACGCCTACTACACACGCTTGACTGCGCGGCCAGCCTTTCAACGCGCGCGCGACGACGCCGCACTGAAGCCCATGTCCGAAGTGATGCCCGATCATACTTGAGCGGTTTGGCAGCGCTCAGGCGCTGCGCGCAGCCAGCGGCCGCTCGCCCGCCACTGTGGTGCGGAACATGAGGCGGCGATGGCCTTGGTAGCCACCGTCGGCGTAGTGCAGCACACAACGGTTGTCCCATATCACCAGCATCTGTGCGCGCCAGCGATGGCGATAGACGAACTCACTGCGAGTCATGTGCTTGAACAGAAACTCAAGCAGCGCCTGACTCTCATCGGCGCGCATGCCCTCGATGCCGAGGGTATAGACGTGATTGATGTAGAGCGTCGCACGACCCGAATTTGGATGGCGGCGAACGAGCGGATGGACCTGGGTCTGGTCGGCCTCGGGCGACACGATGATGTGCATGGAACGGCTCGCGTCATCACGCGCAAACAGGCCCTTGGGGCCATAGGCAGGCGCGGCCGAATGCACTGCGTTCAAAGGCAGCAACAGGGTCTGCATGGTCGGCGATAGGGCCTCGAAAGCCCGATAACCATCGGCGAACACGGTGTCGCCACCCTGCGGCGGCACACGCTCGCCATATAACAGCGTGGCGCTCGGCGGGGTGGCCTGAAAGCTCCAATCGGAATGCCACATGCTGCCGAAGATAGGCGCGGTCTCGCGCGCTTCGCGGCACACTTCGATGACGTGCTCATAACCGTGCTTGGCTTTGACATAAGGGTCGTGACCAAACGGTCCGAGATAGGCGCTGATCCGTTCGAGGATGGTCGGGTCGAGTAACTGCTCGGGAAAGTACAGCACCGCGTGCTCGGTCCAGGCCGCTAACAAGGCGCGCTGCGCCGCGCTCGATAGGGGCACCCGCAGGTCGATACCGTGGACGGCGGCAGCGAAGCCCTGCGGTTCGGGCACGACGGTCAGACCAGCGTATTCGGACATCGGACGCACTCCTGTCGCGCGGCGCGGACCACCTCATTGTATGGGCAGCGTGTGGCGAGAGCAGCCGTCGCCCGCTTGCCATGCCATCGCCGTCGGGGTTCCACGCGGCAATTGCAGCAGCGGCCGATCCGTTATGCTACGAACCAATCTCAAGCAGGGTCCAGGGGCGCCGCACGCAATGATGCCATCGACGCCCATCGTTCGTGATCTGGTGCTGATAGGCGGCGGTCACACCCATGTCGAAGTACTGCGGCGCTTCGGCATGCAGCCGCTGGCTGGCACGCGCATCACCCTCATCAGCCGTGACATTCACACGCCCTACTCCGGCATGCTGCCGGGACTCGTCGCCGGTCACTATGACTATGACGAAGTCCACATCGATCTCGCACCACTGGCGAATTTCGCCCACGCCCGCCTCTATCACGACGAAGTCACCGGCATCGATCTGGAACTCGGGCGAGTGTATTGCCGCACGCGGCCGCCGGTGAGTTACGACGTACTGAGCATAGACAGCGGCGCGACGCCAGCCATGCAGGTGCCGGGCGCGCGCGACCACACCGTGGCCGTCAAGCCAGTCAGTAGCTTCTGGTCGCGCTGGCAGGACTTGCGTGCGCGGGTCGCGATGCGC
>JANMJF010000496.1:0-13455 GCA_031371245.1 Pseudomonadota bacterium
GTCTCGTCACCTCAAAGGCATGGACTCGTTGCTGTCCATCGTGCAGATGCCACGCGGCATTCCAACCGCAACCTTCGCCATCGGCGAAGCGGGTGCGGCCAATGCCGGGCTGTTCGCCGCCGCTATGCTTGCTGTCAATGATTTGGCACTTGCTTCTCGGTTGGCAGCGTTTCGCGCGTCGCAAAGCGCGACGGCGGCGGCAATGACTTTGCCCGAACTGTGATGATTGCACCCGGTGCGTGGTTGGGGGTGCTGGGCGGCGGTCAGTTGGGGCGCATGTTTGCAATGGCCGCCCACCGGCTGGGCTACCGTGTAATGGTATTAGATCCAGACCCGCAGAGCTCGGCCGGTGCGGTCGCGGACAGACATGTTTGTGCAGCGTTTGACGATGCCACGGCGCTGAACGTAATGGCGCAGATGTGCGCCGCAGTGACGGTAGAAACCGAAGATGTCCCGACGGTTGCCTTGGCACGTTTGGCTCGCGACGTGGTGGTCCGCCCGGCTGCGGATAGCGTCGCGATAGCGCAGGATCGCATCCGCGAAAAGCACTTCATCGCGGCGCTCGGACTTTCCCCCGCACCTTATGCGGTGGTGACAGCGGTCACCGATCTGGATGGAGCGCACGTCGCCGAGCTGCTCCCAGGGGTGCTCAAGCAGAGCCGCTTCGGCTATGACGGCAAAGGTCAGGCGCGCATCGCGACCCTGAAGGAAGCGCGTGCCGCTTTCGATTCAATGGGCGGCGTGCCCTGCGTACTGGAGCGCCGGATCAATCTGCGCATGGAATTGTCGGTCGTCCTTGCCCGCGACAGCAACGGTCGTACCGCGTTGTGGCCGGTAGTAGAGAACCGCCACAAAGACGGCATTCTCGATCAGTCCATCGTTCCTGCCCGTATTCCCGGCACGCTTGCCGCGCAAGCAAAGGACGCGGCACTGATCATCGCCGAAGCGCTTGCCTATGAAGGCGTGCTGTGTGTGGAATTCTTCGTTGACCAAGATGGCGCGCTGTTGGTCAATGAATTTGCGCCGCGGCCACACAACAGCGGCCACGGCACGCTCGACGCGTCGCGCACCTCGCAGTTCGAGCAGCAGGTCCGAACACTTGCCGGGCTGCCTTTGGGCGACACCACCATGCACAGTCCAGTGGTGATGCAGAACCTGCTGGGCGACTTGTGGGAACGCGGCGTGCCGAACTGGCAGGCGCTGCTTGCCGATCCGACCGCGACCCTGCACCTCTACGGAAAAGCCGAGCCAAGACTGGGCCGCAAGATGGGCCACTACACCTGCATCGCGCGCAGCGTCGATGAGGCGCTAGACGCTGCTCTGCGTTTGCGTGCCCTGGTGTCGGCATCCGCCCACACCGAAAGACTACGACAGGCCTAGTCCATCGCGTGTGTCGGCTCGTCGATAGCGCCGACAATCACCGTCCGCCAACAAGCATCGCGATAGCGCAACACCTGGTGCTGGCCGGGATCGATCTGAAAGAGATGCAGCCATTCGTGATCAAGCAACTGGCGAACCAGCGCGTGCTTGGCGATTACCGCATCGATGGCAGCCGGTGGCGCTTCTATGAACACGGACAGGCGCAGCGGCGTGTGCATGAAGCGCATGCCGTTATGCACGGATTGCTTGGGCAGGCCGATGCGCAGATCGCCACCATTGCCCTCGAACACGCCGAGTCGCCCGCCAACGACGTTGTGGAGCACTTTGTTGCCGCTGCCAAAACGCAGGTTGTCGACCGTGGATGCGTGGTATTGCATATTGATCCAATGCGCGACGATCATCGGCGCGGTCATGATGAGTTCCAGCACACTGCCATCGCTATCGCGCTGGTGATCGTAATCATGCAGGAAGGCGCGACCCTGCAAGTCTGTTCCGCGCGACCGCGCACGGGGCGCGACAATGAAGGCGGCGTTATTGGCCAAGCCCCATTCCGGACGGGTCTGTGCCCAATCGTTGGCCCGCCGCTTGATGGCCCTGAGCAGCGCGTGCGGCTTCGCGCCGAGGTCGGCTAATCCAAGCTCGGGTGCCCGTTCGCCACGTGCGCGCTCGCCTGCGGCGTTGAGCGCTGTTTGCAATCGCGCCACATCATCCTCGTGGCCAGCCGGCACGTCATGTCGGTCGAAGATCACCACTTCATCAGTGGTCGTGTTGTGGAGGGCAGCCAGGAAGTGAGTGGTAGCGGGGATCGGGATGGATTGCTCGCAAAGCGCGTTGCGGACCGCGACGTCGTTGAGCAAGCCGGCCAGCGCTCGTGCATTGACTTCTCCGGTCTGTCCACCGCAAGCGCCGCAGTCGAGCCCTGCCGCATGGGGGTTGTTGGCGCTTTGGCTGCCATGACCGACCAACAGCACCAGGCGCGCAAAGCCCGCGGTCAAACTCATCGCCTTGAGCACGCTGGTAGCCAGAGCCACTCGCTCGCCTGACACTTGCGCATCGGGCATGACCAACTGCGGGCGAAGTTGCCGGGCCTGCGCCGCCGTGAGAGCTAACCGATCCGACATCGCGCCGTCGGCGGTGGTCGACAGACTGCGGCGAATGATTTTGCCGAGGTAAACAAGACCCAATGACTCGACCAGCGTAAACGCCGAGCCGGGCAAGCGCCGGAATGGCCGCGAGCTGGTCGCCCGGCGTAGACGCGCCTGTCGCTGGCGCGCAATTACGCTGTCTTGCGCGGGCAGGCCGCAGCTGTCGGTGACATTCAACGACGGCGCCAGCAGTCCCGGCAGCTGTGGCCGCGTCGCGTGGCTACCAATCGGCGTATATCGGATGGGAAGGCCGAAAAAACCAGCAAATCCCAGGGTCTGGACATCCGGCATGACGCCCTCCAGCGCGCGCCGGAAAACTTCGGATCGCACATCAATACAGAACGCCGCTTGCACCGCGACGGGAGCGCGCTCGGCCAGTGGCTGGCTGTGCGCCAAAGCGTTCACCAGGGGCCACTGGTAGGCGATTTCGTGAGCACGTTGCCAGATCAGGTGGGCGCATGTTGCCGCTTTGTACGACACGTCCTGTGTGCTCGCCCATTTAAGTCGCCATTGATCCCAGATCGATGTCGGGTCGCGCGCGCCATCGTCGAGCAGGCATTCCCAGGCCAGCCGGATGGCGAGTAGGTCGACGATGTGATCGTCTTCAGTGCCTGCCAGCCGTGCCTGCCAGCGCAGGTAAGCACACCATGCCGCCCAGCCATTGATCCGCAGCAGCGTCAGCTGGAGCAACTCCTGGAGTTGCGCCGCTGTTACCGCCAGACGATCGCGCGCCAACGCTATCAATCCGAGCGCGTCGCCAGGCAGATCTCTTGCCCGCTTGCGGATTTCAGGGGCATGCATCAGTAAGCCGACGCTGTAGTCCTGAGTGATGGCTGTCAGCCAGCTCGCATAGAGCGCTGTCTGCCGACTCGGATGCCAATCGGCCTGGTCATGATCGAAAAAGGCCGCGCAGAACTGGCTGACTTGCTGGGTAATGGCATCGTGCCACGCCGGTTCGTGCGTCAGATCCCGGCTTGCATCGAGCACGTCGCAGAGCAGCGGTAAAGCACAGGCCGCTGGCTCTGCACCATCCAGGGCGTCGATGATCTCTCGCTCCGAAAAGCCTTGATGGCTTTCTGCCAGTGCCTGACGCAGATGCGCTAGCCGGATTTCGCCGCCGTGCCAGGCCTCGCGATAAAAAGCCATCGGCATGTGCAGACGGCTTCCTGCCAGACGGGTGAGTGTGTGGCTGACGGTCTCGAACGGCTGATCGATGCGACCCCAGTAGGGGTTCACGGCGATGAATCGATCCAGCGGCCAGGATGGGGCAATGGTATTGCAGGCGGCTTCTATGGCAGACCTCAATCCTGCTGACTCAAGTGGCGTGTGGCGTTGTGGGGAGTTCATGCGGGTTTCCAGAAATATTGGCGCGAAGGTTAGGCATGGCGTTGAATCGGGCGACGTTCACGCGCGCCGGCCACACCCGGAAGGTGAGTCGGGTGAATCGCTCATCTAGGTAGAACCCGGCATAAGCCCAGGGATAGAGCCGCGTCGCCAGCGTGCCGTAGGGATAGGCGAGCAACCAGATCTGCAGCAGGTACAGCAGCACGAAGCACACACCGACCCAAACCATCAGCGATACCGACGCCATGGGTAACACGGGAACAAGTTTCGAAAACCCAAGGTGCCAGAACACATAGAGCTGAGTGAGCACAAGCACACGCGTCACGCCGCGTATCAGTGTCACTTTTCCATCTGCGGCACAATTCCATAGCAGCGGCGCGAGACCGCTAGCGACGATCAAAATCGCCACGACAGGTAGTTGTACAGCAGGAAGCCAACTCTGCCAGAGCACGACCGATACACCCACCAGCGCCACGGTGACCGGCAGCGCGAGCAGTCGACCGATGACCGATTTGCCCGACGTTTGCGGGTGGGGCGACATCGCGAGGTCACCTTGTCTGACCTCGAGCACAGTCTCGCCGGCCGTCAGAAATGCATGGGCCTTGTACAGCGAATGCGCGACCAGATGCAGCAAGGCCAGCTCGTACAACCCCAGTCCACACTCCATCAGCATGAAACCCATTTGTGCGCAGGTCGACCAGGCAAGACGCACCTTGATGCTGATACGAGTCATCATCACCAGGCCGGCGAGCACGGCGGTGAGGCTGCCAAAAATGACCAGCAAGGTCTGCGCGCCCGGTGCGGCGGCCATCAGTCCGGCCAGCCGGATCAATACGAATCCGCCGATATTGACGATGCCAGCATGCAGCAACGCTGAGACCGGCGTTGGTGCCTCCATGACCTGGATCAGCCAACCGTGCAGGGGCAGCTGCGCTGATTTGAGGATAGCGGCCAAGGCCATCAGCATGGCGGCGGCATGCAGCGCCGGTGACAGAGTGACCGCAGATGAAACATGCGTCGCGATGTCGTCCATGCTCAGCGTGCCGGTCTCGCGGTAGATAAGCGCCAGCGCCGCCAGCAGACATAGCTCTGCCATTCGGCTCACCAGAAACTTCTTGTGCGCCACGATCTGCGCGGCGACCCGCGAGCGGTAAAACGTCAGCAGATGATGCAGGCCGACACTGCTTGCGGCCCACGCGACGACCAGCATGCCGAGGTGGCGGGTAAGAACGACAGTGCTGACCGCAGCCAGCGTGAACAGCAATGCGGCCACATAGCGCGCCTGCCCGGGTTCGCCCGCCAGGTACCGCCGCGAGAAGCGCACGATGACCCAGCCTAACAAAGTGATCAGTGTCGCGACCATCAAACCGATAGCATCGGTGGCACCGCGCTCCAACACGACGGCCAAGCCCGCCCAAACCACTGCGGTGACGGTGCCGCCCAGTCCGACCACCGCAGCGGCATTAGCGATCACCCACGCCCATGGCCGCATGAGCAGAGTCAGCGCGAAGGCCAACAGATAGATTGTCGGTAGCGTCCACCAACCGATGCCAGAAACCCAGCTCATGCGGCTCTCCAATCCTTGTCATGTCGATGCACGCATATTGCGGTCAGGAAGGTACGCCGTAAAATAGATTAAATGTCACAACGAGTTCTGTTTATGAGAACAGAGAAATTCAGGCGCCTCAACTTCCACCACCTGCATTATTTTTGGGTGGTTGCGAAAGAGGGGCATCTGACCCGTGCGGCTCAGCAACTGCACGTGTCGCAGTCGGCGCTTTCGTCACAAATTCGCCAACTCGAACAGCAGCTGGGACAGCCTCTGTTTGATCGAGACGGTCGTGCGCTGTGCTTGACTGAGGTCGGAAATCTGGTGCTGGGGTACGCCGAGAGCATCTTCAGCCTGGGTAGCGAACTGCTGGCTACCGTTAGCGGTGGCGAAGGCCAGCGGGTGCAGCAGTTACGTGTTGGGGCGGTGGCGACACTGTCGCGTAATTTTCAGCAGAACTTCCTGCGACCGGTGATGGGTCTCGAGCCAATCCAATTGGTGCTGGAGTCGGCAAGCCTGGAAGATCTATTGGAGCGCCTGCGGGTTCACAAGCTCGACTTGATCCTGTCCAACCGGCCCGTCACCGCTGATGCGCAACAGCCCTGGCGTTGTCGAAGAATTTCCCACCAGCGTGTGTGCCTGGTGGGGCCGCCAAGACCTAAGAAGAAAACCTTTCGATTCCCGCAGGATTTGACTCAGGTCAGGCTATTGTTGCCAGGTCGCAGCAGTGATATCCGCAATCAATTCGATCTGCTGTGCGCCGATCTCGGCATGGAACTGCGTCCCTACGCCGAAGTCGACGACATGGCCATGCTGCGACTGCTCGCTCGCGACTCGGGTGGTGTCGCGATGGTTCCCGAGGTTGTCGTACAGGATGAAGTGCAAGCCGGTATTCTGCAAAAATATTGCGCCGTTCCCAAAGTATTCGAGAACTTCTACGCGATAACGACGCGCAGATATTTTCAGCCAACTGCGCTAAGGCTGCTGCTGGCGAAAGCTTGACGGCGGCGCGCGCGCCACCTATGGCAAGGCAGCGATACGGATCGTCCTCGACAGGAATAACTCGCCGCCTTTCAGGGGCTATGGCTGGCTGTCTATTGCCTTCGCCAAGATGCAGTCACGTCCTGACAATATCTGTCGACATCGCTCGCACTACCGTTGCCGTCATCATGGTCGTTACGACGTGCCTTCAAGACCAGCGGCCAAGCGCAATCGTCGGCCGCTTTTTCAATCCATGGCGATGTCATGGGCAGTGCGCAAGGACTTCTGCACGAACTCACAGCGCGTAGCCTGCGCGCTAATCAGCAAAAGCCGATGAATTGCGGAAGTTTATTCGACTGGTCCAACGGCGATGTCGATTGCAGCATGGGCCCCATCTTCAACACAGGAGCAAGGACATGGAAATTGAGATTCAAGCCCAGGGTTTCGCGGTGACCGTCGCGCTGCGTGCCCACGTCGCAAAACGCCTCGAAGCGGCGCTGGCACCCTTCAAGCGTCATGTACGACGCGTGGTGGCACGCCTCGGCGACGAGAACGGGCCACGTGGTGGTTATGACAAGACTTGTCGTCTCGGCGTCAGCGTGGGCGGTGCGCCGGGCGTATTTACTGCCGACACGCGTCCGGATCTCTATGCCGCCATCGATTGTGCGGCCGACAGGCTGGCCGCCGCGCTGGCACGACGACTGAATCGTCGTCGTGATCTGCGTCGCCTCTCACCTACGCGGCTGGCCGGTGACGAGCGTGGATCTCGTACACGCGAGGTCGGCGAGTATGACTTCGACGCACAGCGTTGAAACGATACTCATCGAGTAGCGCCATGAACGCCCGCCTGCCCAGCGCCAGTGATCGCGATATCCCGTCCTGGCGTGCGCGCCTTGCGCGACGCCTGGACGATGCACGCGTTCGCGATACGCTGGTTGCGCTGGTGCTGCTGAACGCACTGATCCTCGGACTCGAGACCAGCGCCAACTTGATGGCGGCATGGGGCGAAACACTGCTGGCCCTCGATCATGCCTTGCTCACGATCTTCGTCGTCGAGATAACCCTGAAGCTCATCGCTAGTGGCCGCCACTATTTCCGAGACGCCTGGAACGTATTCGATTTCATTGTGGTGGCGCTGGCACTCATTCCAGCCAGTGGGCCGTTGGCGGTGTTGCGTGCTTTGAGAGTATTGCGCGTGCTGCGCCTCATCGCGTTGGTGCCGAGCATGCGCAAGGTGGTGAACGGCCTGCTCGCGGCGCTGCCGGGCCTGGGCGCGGTGAGCGCCATCATCGCGTTGATCTTCTATGTCGCTGCCGTGATGGCGACCCAGATGTTCGGCGCAGATTTCCCTGTGCTGTTCGGCTCGCTGCCGGCCTCGGCCTTTACCCTGTTCCAGGTCATGACGCTCGAGGGCTGGGCGATGGACATCGTGCGACCAGTGATGGCAGTACACGGCCACGCGTGGGTGTTCTTTCTGAGTTTCATCCTGGCCTCGACTTTCACTCTGCTCAATATGTTCATTGCCGTGATCGTCAACGCTATCCAAGGCGAGAGCCCGCGCGCAGACGACATGAACTACCCGGATGTCGCAGCACTGCGCGAGGAGATGCGCGCGCTGCGTCGGGAGCTCGCGGCGCAACGCAGCTGATTCATTGAATTCAAAAAGAGGAGAACCTTCATGAAACGCATTCTATTGTTCCTTGCCACCAACTTGGCCGTCATGATCACCTTATCGGTGGTCGCTCACCTGTTTGGCCTCAACCGCTTTCTGGACGCGCGCGGCCTCGACTTCGGTGCGCTACTCGGCTTCGCCGCGTTGTTCGGTTTCGGTGGTGCATTGGTATCTTTGGCCATCGCCAAATGGTCGGCGAAGAGGGCGGTCGGCGCTCGCGTCATCACGACGCCCACCGATGCGCGCGAGATCTGGTTGACCGAAACAGTGGCCCGCCATGCCCGCGCTGCCGGCATCGGCATGCCGGAGGTGGCCATCTACGACGCGGACGACATCAACGCATTTGCCACCGGCATGCGTCGTGATGCAGCGCTGGTCGCGGTCTCAAGCGGCCTGCTGCTACGCATGAGTCGTGAGGAAGCCGATGCGGTCATCGCCCATGAGATCTCCCATATCGCCAATGGCGACATGGTGACGCTCGCGCTCATTCAGGGTGTGCTCAATACCTTCGTGATTTTCATTTCACGGGTGGTGGGCTGGTTCGTCGACCGCGTAGTGTTGCGCAATGAGGAAGGCCCGGGTATCGGTTACTACGTGACCTTCTTCGCGCTGGAAATCGGCCTCGGCATCCTTGCCTCAACGGTGGTCATGTACTTCTCACGTCAGCGTGACTTCCGTGCCGATGCCGGCGCGGCAGATCTCGCCGGCCGTCAACGCATGATAGCCGCGCTCGAACGCCTGCGTAGTGAGAGCGGCGAGTTGCCGAGTCAGGTCGCGGCTCTCGGTATCGCAGGTGGGCGTCGTGACGGCTGGCAACGCTGGTTTGCGAGCCACCCGCCGCTGGCAGAACGTATCGCCGCGCTGCGCGCGAGTTCGGGAGCGGGCATGGCGCACACGACAGCTTCTTAAACTCGACAGCGTGGCTTGCCACGCCGCCGTCGAAAAGCACAAGACGCCCGCGCACTATCGCGGGCGCTCTCATTTGCGCTCGCGGTCTAGACGTCCAACGCACTCTTCGCCGTGGCCACTACCGCCAGCGCTGCGGCATTTTTGATGCGACGCTCGACGGTGATAGCGTAATACGTCTCCTTGACTGTGGTCACGCCGATTTCGCGCACACCATACTGGGGTGCGATATCGAGCGCGATGGCACGCGGCGCTGGAAAGCACCCCAGTCCTTCGGCGCCGAATACCTTGAGCAAGGCCGAGTCCTCGAATTCAGCAACGACCAAAGGCGCGATACCCGCGCTGTCGAACCAGCGCTCGAGATCGCGACGCACCAGCGTATTGGCGGTCGGCAGCAGCATCGGTGCGCCGTCGAGGCTGTGCGGAAAACCACGCGTCAACTTACGCGCGCGGTCGTTACGCGCGAAGATACTGACCTCCGTGCTGCCGAGCAGATGGGAATAGGTCTTGGCCGCCTGGGTCTCATCGGAAGCACGGTCGGAGATCACGACATCGATGCGATGCGCGGCGAGACTGGCTATCAGTTCTTCGTGTTTGCCTTCGTACACCGACAGGAAGTAATCGTCGAAGGCTTCCACCGCCTTGCGCAGAAAGCGGTAGGTCAGCAGTTTCGGTACCACATCGCTGACACCGATGCGCAAGCGCCCGAGTCGACCGAGGCGGCGTCCGTCGAGTATCTCGACCAGTTCCTGGCCAGCGCTGAACATCGAATCGGCGTAGTCGAGCACCAACTGTCCGGTCTCGCTCAAGGCCAGACGACGACCACGGCGGTCGAACAGCGGCGAGCCGACATAGTCCTCGAGTTTGGCGAGCTGACCGGACAAGGTCTGGGGCGTGAGATGCAGGCGTTCTGCCGCGCGCGTCAGCCCTTTTTCGTGAGCGATGACCCAGAAATAATAGAGATGTTTGTAGTTGGGGTGCTGCATCGGAGATCAGGAAATCACAGGCAGCAGGAGAACGGGAAAACATCCGGCGGTGGGCCAATACATATCGACATAGGACCTGGTGCCCGCGTGCATGACGGCGGACACTTCGTTTTCGATCTTGATGCGGTATTCCGCGCGACTGCCAGTGGTCATGATTCACTCCTGTTGCTTATTTGAAGCGAATATACCGGCTTAATCTCGCAGCGATAAGGCGAGCACGCGACACGTCGCGTCTGGCGGTGGCGGCGTTCTATCATCGCCGGCGCCAGGTGTGCTCTGTTCCACTCAGCTGCCGAGGGCGAGTATGCGTGGGCGATAGACAAGCCGGTGTGTTATCCAGTACCCATCAATGATCCGGTCGAGCGCATGCTACACGCCGCTGGTCGTCATCGCCGACCACAGTACGTCAACGTTAAGCGCCCGGTCGGCCAACACCAAACATATCCGCCACCTCTACCCCCAACACCGTGAGCCACGTCAATATGGCGAGGCCGACCGCCGCTGCGGCAATATCCTTGATTACCTTTATCTTCTCGTTATGCCGCGTCTCGACGAAATCGCACAGTGCTTCGATGGCGCTGTTGAAGATCTCCGCGACCAGCATGAAGGCGGTGGCGAACATGATCAGCAGGAAGTCGAGGGAACTGCGCAGCATGAATGCCGCGACCAGCACCACCAGCGAGAGCACGAGTTTATAGGTAACCGATAAGTCATAGATCACTGCGTAACGCAGGCCTGAGAAGATGGTGCGCAGTTTGCGCAGGGGGTGGTAGCCGGCGTCGCCGGTACCGAGAAACTTGTTTCTCATGGTGCAGTCTCCGCCTCGGTGAATAGCATGCGCAAGGCGACCACCCATAGGGCCGAGGCCGCCGTGCCGTAGAGCACATCGCTTGGATAGTGCACCTGTAAATAGAGTCGCGACAGGCACACGATCAGCACCGTCGTCATTAGCAGCACCGCCACGAGTGGCGACGAACGAACGCCCGGACGTAACAACCACGCACAGGCAAAGGCCATGATCTGGGCGGCATGGGCGCTGGGGAAGCTGCCATCGGCAGGCAGTGCGATGAGGGCTTCGAAGGGCGTTGGCCGGGGTCGCGCGACCAGCAGTTTCGCGAGATCGATTACGAGCCAGCTGCTGAACAGTGCGAGCAGCACAAACCCGCGCTGATAGTAGCCAATGGCGCGTCGATCGGTGAGGGCCAGCAGCATGGCCAAGGGCAGCAGCAGGTAGAGCGAACCGGCCCAGGTGACCACAGCAAAGAAATTGTCTAGGGCCGGTGTCCGCCAGCCATCTAGAGTGGTCAATACTGACGCATCAAAAGCCAGCACGCGACAGCGCCCGGCTGGGCAGACCTGCAGGGCGCCTATCTTCAGCAGCGCGAGGCTGGCGAGCGCCACCAGCAACGCGAGCTTGATGCGCGTCGATGCGATCACGCCGCCTCCGGCAGTGGCGCGGCCCGGCCCAAGAAGTTACTACGCTGCTGGTCGTAGACCACCTCGCCGAGTTCGCCAAGCATGCCATAGCGCGTGACGTCGATGCCGGCAACATCGGCGAAGTCGATGCGAGTCAAGGAAAAATGCCATCGCGAAAACTGCGTCTTCTTTTCCATGTCCGTACTCGTTTTCAATGGTGGTCCGAAAGCGGCGTGACACTCACTTTGTCGCCGCGTCGCAGCGACATTACCACCGACACAGCGATGATCAACGCCACCACTGCGAGCGAGACCGCGACCGGGATCTTGTATATGTCGAGCAGCAGCATCTTTACACCGATGAACATCAAGACCAGTGCCAGGCCGTATTTCAGCAGCGAGAAGCGACTCGCCATATCGGCCAACAGAAAATACATCGCGCGCAGACCGAGAATCGCGAACACGTTGGAGGTCAGCACAATGAACGGGTCGGTAGTGATGGCGAAGATGGCTGGGATGGAATCCACCGCGAAGATCAGATCCGAGGCCTCCACTAACATCAACACCAGGAACATCGGTGTCGCATATCGCACTAGCGTGCCACCTTCTTCACGCATCACGAAGAAGCGTTCACCCTCCAGGTGGTCGGTGACTTTCATGTGGCCGCGCATCCACTTCAGCAGCGGATTGTTCGCGAGATCGGGCTTAACATCGGCGAACAGCCACATCTTCACCCCGGTGACAAGCAGGAAGGCACCGAACACATAGAGTATCCAGTGGAACTTCGCGATCAGCCATACGCCGGCGAAGATCATTACGGTGCGCATGACAATGGCACCCAGCACGCCGTATAGCAGCACGCGCTTCTGCAATTCCAAGGGTACCGCGAAGAACGAGAACAGCATCAACCACACGAACACGTTGTCGATGGCAAGTGACTTTTCGATGAGATAGCCAGTGACGAATTCAATTGTCTTGGCGTTGGCGATCTCGCGACCCATGGCACCGTCGAGATGCCACCACAGGGCCCCCGCGAAGATCAACGATAACACCACCCACACCACCGACCAGGTGGCGGCTTCCTTGACGCTGACACGGTGCTCGCGCCCGCCGCCCACTATGAACAGGTCGACCGCCAGCATCACCAGCACAACGGCCACGAAGGCCACCCACATCCACCATGTTCCTATCGTTTCCATTGTTGCCACCTGCTCGAATTGCTGTGCGCGACAGTATAGGGAGGAGATGGTTTTCCACTTAGTCGAATATAAATTCGATACTGTTCGGCTTTATCGAAGACAACAGCAGGCGCACGAGCGTTTGCGAGGATTAAGGTCTTGATGTTCGCCCAGCAGCGAGGGGGCCACTAAGTGGCGAAGATCAGCGCCTGCGGACGGCAACCGCAGCCACTGATTGACCCGCTTACGGGTCAGCGGGTCAACATCGATACCAAACTTGTCGCCTGCTTGGAATGCTGCACCTGTTTGCTGTCCACTGCGCTGGCAGGCTGCTAGGGGTTGATCCCTTTCAAAAACTTGAACAATTCACTGTCGGTGGACAGCACCAGGGTCGTGCCGGAAGAAATGATCTGGCGGTAGGCGCTCATGGTGCGCGTGAATTCGTAGAAGCGCACCGAGTCCGCGCTCTGGTTGTAGGTGCGGGCGTAGATCTCGGTGGCCGTCGCGTCGGCTTCGCCGCGGATCTCCTCCACACGACGGTAGGCCTCGGAGCGTATTTTTTGCAGTTCACGTTCGCGATTGCCGTTGATACGCGCTGCTTCACCGTTCCCTTCTGAGCGGAATTGCTCGGCGATTTGCTGGCGTTCGCTGATCATGCGATCGTAGATTTTCGGTTGAACCGACTCGTTGTAGTTGATGCGCATGAAGCGGATATCGAGCAGCTCGATACCGAAAACAGCGACCTTGGCCGCCGCCGCCGCGAAGATCTGCTGTTCAACCTTTTCACGCCCCATGTGGATGGGCACCAGGGTGCCGAGCACATTGTTGGAATCACCCAGTGTCGTGTCCTGGGTCGGCACACGGTCCTTGGTGGTCCGAACAATCTCAATGAGTTCATG
>JANMJF010000500.1:0-9295 GCA_031371245.1 Pseudomonadota bacterium
CATCTGCCACGGGGAAACCCGCGCGGCGGCCTTGAAGCGCATGGAAAATGCGCTCATCGAACTGGTCATCGAAGGCATTGAGACCAATGTGCCGCTGCATCGCGATCTGGTCGCCGACGCGGCCTTTGGCGGCGGCGGTACCGACATTCACTATCTCGAACGCAAGCTGGGGCTGGTTTGAACACTTACGCTCGCGCAGGCGGTGCTCAGCCATGAGCGAATGGATGGAATTACGTTGTCGTGTGCCAGCGGCGGACTACCCGAAAATCGAAGCGCTGCTGGAAGAACTTGGCGCCAGCGCCATTACGACCAGTGAAGGCGACACCGAGATTTTCGCCGAGCCGGGTGTGCCCAGCGATCGCGAATGGCAGACCTTCACGCTGACGGCGCTGTTTGCAGCCGATGTCGATCGCGACGTCATCACGGCCCGCCTGGCGCCGTTGCTCGGGCCCGAAGCCGATGTGAGTTTCACCTTACTGGCCGCACAGAGCTGGGCGGAATCGTGGAAAGATCATTGGCAGCCCCAGCGTTTTGCCAATGATCTATGGGTGTGCCCGACCTGGTGTGAGCCGCCCGCCGAGGCCCGTTACGTAGTGCGCCTGGATCCCGGCCGTGCCTTTGGTACGGGCAGCCACGAAACTACCGCCCTGTGTCTCGACTGGCTCGCGCAAGAGGCTGGACTCGCTGGCGCGCGCATCATCGATTACGGTTGCGGCTCAGGCATCCTCGCACTGGCGGCGGCCTGCTTCGGCGCGAGCTATGTGGATGCGGTCGATATCGATGACGACGCCATCGTGGTCGCACGCGAGAACATCGAGCTCAATGGTTTTGCCGAACGTATCCGCGTTGGTCGCCCTGAGACGCTGCTGGTGCAGGCGGCCGATGCGTTGGTCGCGAATATCCTCGAAGCGCCCTTGCTGGCGCTCGCGCCGCGCTTCGCGCGTCTCGTGCCCCACGGCGGGCGCATCGCCTTGTCTGGTTTGCTTACCACCCAGGTGCCCGACGTGTTAGCCGTTTACGAAGCGGCTTTCGCCATGGACGCGCCGCGCCTGCGCGGCGACTGGGCGCTGTTGAGCGGCACGCGGCGCTGAGGCGGTCCCGAACACCGTCGCCGCCATGCTGACTCGCTGCCCGCACTGTTTCGCCTGGTTCCGTGTCCGCGCCGAGCAGCTGTCGGTGGCCAATGGCCTGGTGACCTGTGGGCGCTGCGAGCAGGTGTTCAACGCCTTGTCGTCCTTGCTCGAGGATAGCGCCACCACGCAGCAGCCGGTGCCACCGCGCATCGAGATTCTGGCCGAGCCGACGCAAGCCCAGATGCTCGTCGAAAGCCAAGCCTCACCACCGACACCGCTGACCTTTGTCTCGGTAGTGGCCACACCGAGCGTCGTACCGCAGCGCGCCGGCGCAGCGGCCGCCGTGATCACGACGGTCGCCGCCCATCGCGTAACGGCGTCGTCGCCACCGCGCAGCGATGAAAACATCGAGTCACGCGCAGATGACCAGCCCCTCGTCGACGCCCAGGCCTTAAAGATCGATTTACCGCCGCTCAACGAAGCGGTGGACAGCCTCGACATCGATCCTGTCTCAACGACGCTCGACGAACTGGATATTTCCGATTTCGACTTCTCAGCCGTCGATGATGACGAGCAGAGCGTCGAGGCTGGCGCGCGCGACGTGCCAGCGGTACTCATCGACGATCTCGTCGCGCTCAGTGCGGCACCACGGCCTGCGGCCGCGCGCGCCATCGCCTGGACGCTGTTCGGTCTGGCGCTGGCGGCCTTGGCCGCATTGCAGGTGGCCTTCATTGAACGCCAGCCGCTGCTGGTGCAGGTGCCGGCTGCGGCGCGGCTCATCGACAGTTTGTGCGCGCGCCTGCCGTGCCTGGAAAGACGCGAAGCAGCAGCGAGCGTGCGCTTGCTGGCACGTGATGTGCGCGAACATCCGAGTTACCGCGATGCGCTGCTGGTTAACGCCACCATCGTCAACGACGCTAAGACCCCGAGCCCTTACCCGGTCATCGACCTGCGGCTGCGCGACGCCGCCGGCAATGTCCTCTCGGCGCGCCAGTTTCAGCCCCGTGAGTACCTCGACCAAAGCATTGCGCTCGCCGCAGGCATGCCCTCGGATCGACCGGTCTACATCGTCCTCGAGCTGGCCGGCAGTGCCAGCAATGCGGTCAGCTTCGAGTTCACCTTCCTGTAGCGGTGGCGCACCGTCCTGCGCCACTGCGCGACCTGGCAGTGCAAGCGATCTGCGCCTGCGCGATCGGTCACGACCAGCACCCGTCAAGTCTTTCTCGAGGTCCTGAATCTGGCTATCATCCACCGCTCGTGGCGAAGAGCGCGCAGCAAGACGCGCCTCGTTGCGAAACGCATTGCGAGGGGGTTGCCCATGTCATCATGCTGCAGTAAGCATGATGGCCGTGCTGTCGCTATCACCCGCATCGAACGCCAACCTTGGGTGTGAGCGCAGTCGTCGAACGCAGTGTGAATATTGGTCCCCACCAATTCATCAACCCCCTGATCCTGGCACCCATGGCCGGTGTCAGCGATCGGCCATTCCGATTGTTGTGCCGGCGCTTAGGCGCCGATTACGCGGTCGCTGAAATGGTCACCAGCGACGAACGTCTGTGGCATACCGATAAAACCCGCGCGCGTCTTGCTGTGGATGGCGAGGCGACACCGCGTGTGATTCAGATCGCTGGCAGCGAAGCGCAGATGATGGCCGACGCTGCGCGTCGCGCGGCCTCGCTCGGTGCCGACATCGTCGACATCAATATGGGCTGCCCGGCCAAGAAGGTCTGCAACCGTGCGGCGGGCTCGGCGCTGTTACGCGATGAAACACTGGTCGCGAACATTCTGGGCGCGGTGTGTGGCGCGGTTTCGATTCCCGTGACCTTGAAGATCCGCACCGGTTGGAGTCCCGCCGAGCGCAATGGCGTGCGCATTGCGCAGATCGCTGAAGACGCCGGTATTGCGGCCCTCACGGTCCACGGTCGCACGCGCGCCTGCGCCTATCGTGAACCGGTCGAATACCAAACCATCGCCGCGATTAAACACGCGGTGCGCATACCGGTCATTGCCAATGGCGATATCACGAGCCCGGCCCAGGCCGCTGCGGTATTGGCGCTGACCGGCGCCGACGGTTTGATGATCGGCCGTGCCGCGCATGGCAATCCGTGGCTCTTTGCCCAGATCAAGGCCGCGCGCGCCGGTCTGGTCTGGCAGGCACCCTCTTTTATCCAACGTGTGGCGGTGATGATTGAACATGTCAGCGCGCTGCACGCCCATTACGGCGCGCAGGGCGGCTTGCGGATCGCGCGCAAGCATGTCGGCTGGTACCTCGACACGGCTGGCCGTGCGCCCGCTCAACGAATGGATTTCAACTGCATCGAGACCGCCGCCGCGCAACTCGCGTGGCTCGCGGCCCTCGCTAAGGACAAGGTAGGGGAGCAAGCCGCATGAATGTCGCACGCACCAGCGCACGGGTCACGGAGCAAGCGCTCGCCCACCAGGTGCGGCTGTCCCTGCAACGGTATTTCGAAGATCTGAACGGCCAGCCGGCGGCCGAACTCTACGAGCTGGTGATCGCCCAGGTGGAAAAACCCCTGCTCGAAATCGTGATGGGCGAAACACGCGGCAACATCACCAAGGCCGCGCAAGTGCTGGGCATCAATCGCGCCACCCTGCGCACCAAGTTGCACAAGTACGGACTCGGCAAATAATCATGACTGCGGGTAAGCCACTGCGCTGGGCGTTGATCAGCGTCTCGGACAAACAAGGTCTGGAAGAACTCGCACGCGGCCTTGTGCGCCATGGCTGGGGTTTACTTTCCACCGGCGGCTCGGCCGCCGCGCTGCGCCAGGCCGGCCTCGCAGTAGTCGACGTCTCGGCTCACACCGGTCAGGCCGAGATGATGGACGGGCGCGTGAAGACCCTGCACCCGCGCATCCACGGCGGTATTCTCGCGCGACCCGGTGTCGACGACGCAGCGCTGGTGTCCCACGGTATCGACAACATCGATTTCGTGATCGTTAATCTCTATCCGTTTCGCGCCACCATTGCCAAGCCCGATTGCACTCTGTCGGAAGCGATTGAGAACATCGACATTGGCGGCCCCAGCCTGTTGCGTGCGGCGGCCAAGAATCATGGGCGTGTGAGCGTGGTGTGCGACCCGGCCGACTATGCAGGGCTGCTTGATGAATTGAACAAGGACGGCCGCATCGGTGACGCCAGCCGTTATCGTCTCGCCGCCAAGGCCTTCGCCCACACGGCATCCTATGACAGCGGCATCGCCGCCTATCTCGGTGCCAAAGAAGCGCCGACTTTCCCGG
Organism: Pseudomonadota bacterium; assembly: GCA_031371245.1. Classification (GTDB taxonomy): domain Bacteria; phylum Pseudomonadota; class Gammaproteobacteria; genus JADJYF01. The sequence goes on from JANMJF010000500.1 coordinate 4,334, forward strand.
CCGATCTGCATATTCATGGTCGTCTCGTGCAGACCCTGCGCTACGGCGAGAACCCGCATCAAGCCGCCGCTTTTTATGTCGATGATCTGACACCCGCTGGCACCTTGGCGGCGATGCAGCAGCTGCAGGGCAAGGAGTTGTCCTACAACAATATCGCCGACACCGACGCCGCGCTCGACTGCGTGCGCGCCTATGCTGAGCCGGCCTGTTGCATCGTCAAGCATGCCAACCCTTGCGGCGTGGCCGAAGCGGTCGACCTCGAAACCGCTTACGAACACGCTTATCAGACCGATCCGACGTCGGCCTTTGGCGGCATCATTGCATTCAATCGCCCGCTCAACGCGGCGGTTGCGAAGTTGATCGTCGATCGCCAGTTCGTCGAAGTGATCGTTGCGCCTGCGGTCGATGCCGATGCGCGCGCGGTGCTGGCGACGAAGTCCAATATCCGTGTGCTCGAAGTCGGCGCGTTCCCCCGCGAGCCCCATCGCCAGCTGGAATACAAGCGTGTGATGGGCGGCTTGCTGGTGCAAGACCGCGATGTCGCGGCGCAGTTGCTGACCCTCAAACAACTGAAGACCGTCAGTAAGCGCGCGCCCACTGCCGAGGAACTAGCAGACCTCTTGTTCGCCTGGCGGGTAGTGGCCTGTGTCAAATCAAACGCGATCGTCTATGCGCGCGCGCGTCGCACCATCGGCATCGGCGCCGGCCAGATGAGCCGGGTCTACAGCGCGCGCATCGCCGCCATCAAGGCCGCCGATGAGGGCATTGACGTGGCTGGTTCGGTGATGGCATCGGATGCTTTCTTTCCGTTTCGCGACGGCATCGACGCGGCAGCGGCCGTGGGTATTCGCGCCGTGATCCAGCCCGGCGGTTCGATGCGCGACGTTGAGGTGATCGCTGCCGCCGACGAGCATGGCATGGCCATGGTCTTCACCGGTGAGCGCCATTTCCGCCATTGAGTGCGCGCCACGAGGGTGATGGATGAAGGTTCTGATCATCGGTGGCGGTGGACGCGAACACGCGCTGGCCTGGAAGTGTGCACAATCACCGCGCGTCACCGAGGTGCTGGTCGCACCGGGCAATGCCGGCACCGCACGGGAAGCCGGGGTGCGCAATGTCGAGGTGGCGGCCGAGGATGTCGCGGGTCTATTGGCACTGGCACAACGTGAACAGGTCGGCCTTACCATTGTCGGTCCTGAAGCGCCGCTCGCAGCGGGTGTGGTCGATGTCTTTGAAGATGCCGGACTGAAATGTTTCGGCCCGCGTCAGGCCGGCGCCATCCTCGAAGCCTCCAAGGCCTACACCAAGCATTTTCTCAAGCGCCATCGCATTCCGACCGCCGTCTACGAAGTCTTCACCGAACTCGCGCCCGCGCTCGCTTATATCGATGCCCATGGGATACCGGTGGTGGTGAAGGCCGATGGCCTCGCGGCTGGCAAGGGTGTGATCGTTGCACGTTCGCACGAAGAGGCACGCGATGCGGCGCGCGCCATGCTTGAAGGCAATGCCTTTGGCGATGCCGGTGCGCGCATCGTGGTCGAAGAATTCCTGGCCGGCGAAGAAGCGAGCTTCATCGTCATGACCGACGGCGTGACCGCCGTGCCCTTTGCATCGTCGCAGGATCACAAAGCCCGCGACGATGGCGATCTGGGTCCGAACACCGGTGGCATGGGCGCCTACTCGCCGGCACCCGTGGTCGATGACGCCATGACCCAATGCATCATGGCTACCATCATCGCGCCGACCTTGGCCGGCATGCGCGCCGATGGCCGCCCTTATCAAGGTTTCCTCTATGCCGGCGTGATGATAGACAGCGCTGGTTTACCACGCGTGCTCGAATTTAACTGCCGCAAGGGCGACCCGGAAACCCAGCCGCTCATGATGCGTCTGAAGACCGACATCGTAGCGGCTTGTCTCGATATGCTCGAAGGGCGAGCCACCCGTGTGCAGCTTGAATTCGATACGCGCGCGACGGTCGGTGTGGTGCTGGCCGCCGGTGGTTATCCCAATGACTATGTCAACGGTGCCGTCATCAACGGGCTCGATGCCGACGATGCGCAGACCAAGGTCTTTCATGCCGGCACGAGGATCATTGGCGCTGAGTGCGTGACCCATGGCGGGCGGGTGTTGTGCGTGGTGGGTCTAGGTAGGCGCGTCAGCGATGCGCAGACTGCGGCTTACAAACGTGTCGATCGCATTTGGTGGGACGGCATGTTCTGTCGGCGCGATATCGGTTATCGGGCGGTGGCGCGGGAGCGCGAGATCTAGCAGCCTGTCGGGCTGGCGAGACGCGGGGTGGTCTCAGCGCGCCAGCGGCGCGAAGAACTTCAAGGCGGTGTCGATCACGAAGCCCGGTTGTTCCTCGGCAATGAAATGTCCGCACTCGGCCACCGCGCCACCCTCGACCTGCTCGGCGACCGTGCGCCAGTAGGGCCGGATATCACCTAAGAAACTCGCACCACCATAGGCCGCCACCGGGATGGTGAGTTTGTGCGTGGCATGGGCGAGATTGACCGTGTCTTCGCGCAGACCCGCCGCATACCACTGGAAGCCGGCGCGTATCGAACCGGGGATGGAATTCACGCGCACGTATTCCGCGATTTCCTCTTCGTTAAACACCGCCGGGCTGTAATTGAAATCCAGCGTGGTCAAGAAGCGGCGCAAATAGCCGTCGATATTCTGACTGACCAGCATGGTTGCCCAGTCGGGATTGCCACCGTGGAAGAATACGTGGTTGATCTTGAGGGCGAGTTCGAGCGGGAAACTATCGCCGGCCCTGATCAGGCCAGGAATCATGTCGAGGATCAGCATGCGCTCGACCAAGGCGCGATTGTCGTAGGCAAGATAAAACGCGACGGCGCCGCCCCAGTCGTGACCGATCACGCCGACCTGGTCGTAGCCGAGTTGCGTCACCAGCTCGCGCACGTCGCTGGCCAGCGTGCGCTTGTCGTAGCCGCTCATGGGCTTTTCAGAATCTCCGAGTCCGCGCAGATCGGGCGCGATGAGGGTGTAGCGCTCAGCGAGCGCGGGGATCACCTTGCGCCATTCATACCAGCTCTGCGGCCAGCCGTGCAGCAAGACCAAGGGATAGCCGTGGCCGGCCGTCACATAATGCATGCGAAAGCCGTTGATGTTGCGTTGGTGATGGGTCCACGCTTCTTTCATTGTTAGTTCCTTGTGCGGGGTGATGGTGGTGGGTAAGTTAGAAACTTAGTGCGGCAAGGCAGCGCGCGCAAACCAGACTAAGGGGGCTGTCGACTGCGACGCCGTCGCATGCTCAGAGCTTCTCTTTAGCAAATTCCTGTGGCCAGTAATCGCAGGCCGCAAGACCTTCGAGCGCTAGCCCATAGGGCAATTGCTCGAGCATCGCGCGTTTGACCTGCATGAGCATCGCCTCACGGGTGAGCCGGGTGGTAAGCGCCGGTCGGCTGCGGATCTTACGCGCCAGTTCCCAGGCGCGCGGCAACAGCTTGGCCTGCGGCATAACCTCATTCACAACCCCCAGATCAAAGGCCTCTTTGGCCGACAGCTGCTGGCCGGTCATGAGGAAATAACGCCCGCGATTCAAACCCAGCAGCATCGGCCACACCACGTGCACGCCGTCGCCAGGCACGAGACCGCTGGGGTAATGCGGCGCGTCCTGAAACGTGGCGTGATCGGCGGCCAGCACGATGTCGCATAACAGCGCGAGTTCAGCATGCACGGTGGCCGGGCCGTTGACCGCCGCGATCATGGGCGCCTGGATCTCAAGCAGATTCATGAGCAGACGCTTGGCGTCGGGCAGCACATGGGTGGCCCACACCTCGGCGCTCACGCCGTCGCTGCCGAGATCTTCGTTGTGGATGAAGGTCGCGCCGCTGCCGGTGAAGATGATGACTTTGTTGTCGGGATCGGCGGCGATGTCGCCAAAGCAGTAGCCGAGCTCTTGATGGGGTGAAAAACCCCATTCGAGATCGCTGCCGCCGGAATGCATGGTGAGCTGCAGGATGCCATCCTCGCGCTCGAACTTGATGTGATCGTATTTCTGCGAATATTCGGCCAGCGTTGGCAATTGCATGGCGCCTCTCCTTGTAGATATGGAGAGCGAAGACTGCGCCTGGGGGCGCTTGCTGGGAAGCCTACTCGAAGGGGGGAGGCCGGCGCACGAGCGCGCCCGATTCAATTCCAGGCGAGGAAATTCTCCAGTAACTGAAGACCGGCTTGCGCACTTTTCTCCGGGTGGAATTGCGTGGCGATGACATAGCCGCTCGCCAATGCTGCGGTGAAGGGCGCGATGTAATCGGTGTAGCCGAGTGTCAGCGCCGCATCGTTCGGCACCACGTAATAGCTGTGCACGAAATAAAAGCGCGTGTCGGTGGCAATGCCATGGGTAACGGGGTGCGGGTGGGTCCAGGCGACCTGATTCCAGCCCATGTGCGGGATCTTGCGCGGGCTGCCATCGGGTGCGGGCGGCGGATGATGGGGGAAACGCAGCACTTCCCCGGCAAAGATATCGAGGCAGGCGGTGCCGCCATCTTCGGCGCTGTGGCTGACCAGCGATTGCAGGCCGAGACAGATGCCGAAGAACGGCCGCGTGCGTGTGCATTCGCGGATCACCTCGACCAGACCACGTTCGTTGAGCCGCGCCATGCAGTCGCCGATCGCACCCTGGCCGGGGAAGACCACGCGGTCGGCGTTGGCGACGCTGCGGGCATCGTCGGCGACTATGATCTGGTGACGGCTGCCGGCCACGGTTTCCAGCGCCTTCACCACCGAACGCAGATTGCTTCCACCGTAATCGATGACGGCGACGGTCGACATCAGAACAAACCTGAATGCTTGAAGTTACAGCGCGCCCTTGGTCGAGGGTAGCGCATCACCCATGCGGGCATCGGCTTCCACCGCCATGCGCAGCGCGCGGCCAAAGGCTTTAAAAATAGTTTCGATGATATGGTGCGCATTGCGACCGCGCAGGCTATCGAC
>JANMJF010000156.1:0-5140 GCA_031371245.1 Pseudomonadota bacterium
CACCTCAATTCAGGCCGCACTCCCGCGCCAGTGTGTGCCTACCTGCGCGACCTCGCCGGGTGGTGTGACAACGAAATCGTGCTCAACACCGCCGCCGAAGCGGAAGCCGTGCACGGCGATTACAACAGCGTTCTAAAATTCAACACCGCGACGCCGAACGAATACTTCATTGTCGAGAACCGTTCGAAGTTCGGGCTTGACTCGCACCTGCCCGCCAGTGGCTTAGCCATCTACCATTGCGACATCCTCGGCTCGAACGAGTTTCAGGAAGGGGCCGGCCAGCGCCACTATCAGTGCGCGCTGTTGCAGGCGGACGGACACACCGATCTTGAGCACAACGTCAACCAAGGCGACGGTACCGATCTCTTCGGCGCCGTGCACGGTGTGGCCGTCTCCAACGCCACTAGGCCATCATCGCGCCTGTGGGACGGTTCCGATTCGGGCTTCGTCCTCGCTGACATCGCGGTGCCAGACACCCGTCTGGGCTTTCGTGTCGGGACAGTGGCGCCGGTGCCGTCGATCCGCGCCGAGAACACCACGATGGTGCCGATCCCGGATGCCAATCCCGCTGGAATCAACAGCAAGATCACCATTGCCCAGACGGGTGTGGTGAAGCAACTCAAGGTCAGTCTGGATATCACCCATACCTATATTGGCGACTTGGTAGTTGAAATCGCTGGTCCTGGAGCGACGAAAGTGACGTTGCACAGCCGCAGCGGTGCTGGTAGCGATAATCTCGCGACGACTTATGACTCGGCGTTGCTGGCCACGCTCGCGGTCTTTGTCGGGCGAAGCGTGCAGGGCGAGTGGGTGCTCAGCGTGCGCGACGTCGCAGGACAAGATATTGGCAAACTCATTCGTTGGAGCTTGGACGTCGTTGTCGAAAGCGCTAGCCAAATCGCCAGTGGCCAAGCGACGCCTAACCTATCCATCCCCGATAACACTCGCACCGGTGTTAGCAGCGCCATCGAGATTAACCAACCCGGGAGCGTCGGCCGCATAAAGGTCAGTATCGACGTCACCCATACCTATATTGGCGACCTGCGTCTCGAGCTCATCGCGCCGACTGGCCGCAGCGTCGTGCTCCACAGTCAGCTCGGTGGAGATCAAGACAACCTGGTAGTGACCTACGACTCTGGCGCGCCGCTGTCCCCACTCTTGGCGCTAAGTGGTCAGTCAATGCAGGGCAACTGGACCTTGCGCGTCGCCGATGTCGCGCGGTTGGACGTCGGGACGCTGAACAAGTGGAGTCTGGAAATCACTCCGGCAGGGTGACGCAAGCTAAGAAGCCGCTACTCAGTATCGACAGGAAACCTCGGAAAGTCGGCCTTCGCTGGCGCTGCCACGGCACGCCAGCGCGGAGCAGTTACGTCCGTAAGATCAACGTCGCAATGTGCTAAAACTCAGCCAACTGGCAATAGACGAGATTTTTCTGCCGACAAAACTGGTGCCGTCGCATAAGCTGAGCGCGACCGAGCGTGAGGCGATTGTGGCGGTGTGCCAGGCGGCCAGGTAGCGGGCAATACTGGCACGTACCTGCGAGACTTCGTCGCAGGTACGCAGATAGACCGGTTCATACCTGGTAGATTTCGGTAGCCGTTCGACGAAGCTTACATACTCGCGGCGACAAAATAAGGATGTGGTCCGTAGTGCTGCTCGCCATCTGGACAACAAAAGGGCCAGCCGCGATTTTCATGCGTGCCGCACAAATGAGCACAAGGGGAGAACATGAAGATATTCAACACTGGCACGCGTCAAGCACAGGTCTTAGTCGGTGGTTTGTTGTGGGGAACGCTGGCACTTGCCGCTGGCCCGAATGACACGGACTGGCCGAGCTACAACAACACCGTCGACGGTCAGCGTTACTCTCCGCTCGATCAGATCACTGCGGCCAATGTCGCAAGTTTGCACGAGGTCTGCCGCCTCAAAGTCGATGACTCAGGCACTTTCCAAGCCGGCATCATTGCCATCGAAGGCACCCTCTTCCTCAGCAATGCCCATGACACCTTGGCGGTGGATGCCAGCAATTGCAGCCTGCGCTGGCGCCATCGTTATCGCCCGGACCAGCAGGAAGTGTTTCAGGTCAATCGCGGTGTGGCGTATGCCAACGGCAAGCTGTTCCGCGGCACCCCCGATGCGCGTCTGCTGGCGCTTGATGCGGCGACCGGCAAGCAACTATGGAAACAGCAAGCGGGTGATCCCAGACAGGGTGAGTTCTTCAGTTCAGTGCCCGCTATCTGGCAGGGCAGTTTGATCACCGGCGCGGCTGGCAGCGACTGGGGAATACGCGGGCGCGTCATGGCCTACGAGCAGGATAGCGGTCGCGAGCTGTGGCGCTTCTTCACCATTCCACGTGGTAAGGAGACCGGCGCCGATACCTGGACGGAGCGCGACAGTGCACGTTACGGCGGTGGTGGCAGTTGGAGCACCTATGCGCTGGACATGGCGGCCGGTGAAATATTCGTACCGGTCGGAAACCCGGCACCCGATTTCATGCCTAGTCATCGACCGGGCAGTAATCTGTTCACCAACAGCGTCGTGGTCTTGGACGCGCGCACCGGAGCGCTTAAGTGGTGGCATCAAATGGCACCCAATGACGGACTCGATCTTGATGTCGGCGCCGCCCCGATGCTGTACTGGAACAGCAAGGGTGAACCCATGGTCGCGCTCGGCAGCAAGGATGGACATGTGTATGGCGTTAATCGCGAGACCCATCAACGGGTCTATATGACGCCCGTTACTACCATCGAAAAGCCGAGCCAGGCGCCGGACGCGAAGGGTGTGCATACCTGTCCCGGCGCGTTGGGGGGCGTGGAATGGAACGGGCCGGCTTTCGATCAAAAGACCAAGCAGGTGGTAGTAGGCTCGGTCGACTGGTGCTCTGTGGTGAAATCAGGCGAGGTCAAATATGACCCTGGCAATTTCATGTTCGGTGGCAGTTATACGTTTGAAGATGCGCGCAGCGGCTGGGTGCACGCCCTCGATCCTGATACCGGCAAAGTGCGCTGGGCCTATCACGCCGAAGGACCGGTGGCGGCCGGTGTCACGCCGACCGCCGGTGGCGTGACCCTGACCGGCGATATGACTGGCAATCTATTGGCGCTGGATTCGGCCAGCGGCACAGTCTTGTTGAAGCATCCCACCGGCGGTGCGCTGGCGGGTGGCGTGATCACCTATGCCCTTGGCGGGCGCCAGTATGTCGCCGTCGCATCGGGTAATGTTTCGTCGCGTTTGTCCTTCGGTGAGAATGGCAAGCCGACCCTGATCGTATATGCGTTGCCCAATGCTGGCGAGCATGCGGCGGTGGTCGCGAGTCCTGCGCCAGCAGCCACTAACGTCGATTCGAAGGCCGACATCGATCCGAAATCGCTCAGTGCGAGCAACGCCGACCTAGTGCGTGGCCGAGACTTGTTCGGCAAGAACTGTGCAGCCTGTCATGGTGCGCAGGGTGAAGGCGGCGCGGGGCCCAAATTGCAAGGCTTGCAAGCACGCCGCAGCTTCACCGCGACCGTGACCTGGATCGTGCAGCCCTCCAACAAGATGCCCAAGCTCTACCCCTCGATCCTGGACGCGCAGGCGGTAGCGGATGTGGCAGCGTTTGTGCAGGGGTTGTAGGACGCAGAGTTTTTCAAAATGAGGGCAGCGTCCACACAATGCTGCGGAACTGCATCTACATGGCAATTTTGTCTGGAATGACAAGACCTACCAGGGCAACCACGAGCCTATCGTTACCCGCGAACTATGGGAAAAGGTGCAATCCGTACTCGATAGTCGGTTTAGCAACCGGAATCGCAAGCCCAAGCGCGACTTTGTCTTCACGGGACTCATCCGGTGTGGGCATTGCGGATGCTCGATAGCTGCCGAGCTGAAAAAGGGCCGCTACGTCTACTACCACTGCAGCCGGGCCAAGGGGAAATGTCCTGAACCCTACATCCGCGAGGAGGTATTGGGGGAGCGGTTCTCTGCAATGCTCGACTGGCTTCGTTTCGACGACGAAGTACTGGCCTGAGTGTCCCAAACGTTACACATCAGCCATCGCGACGAGAAACAACACCACGAAGACGCAGTGCGCCGGTCAAGGCAGATCACGACCGTTTGCAGAGCCACATCGACGCTATATACATCGACAAGCTTGACGGTCGAATTGATACTGAATTCTTCGATTGGAAGGCGGCGGAGTGGCGTGGCGAGCAGCAGAAATGTTTGGACCTGATCTGCGGACACCAAGACGCAAACCAGACGTATTTGGATGAGGGCCTGCGTCTGGTCGAACTGGCGCAAAAGGCCGACCGGCTGTTCCGCCGACAATCTCCAGCCGAAAAGCCTCGGCTGAGTGGATCCGTACTATCGAACTGTAATTGGAAGGATGGTCGTTTGACGGTGGCGTACCGCCAGCCGTTTGACCTATTGGCGAAAAACATGATCGCGCTGGATCTAAAACCACTGGCTGAGCGAACTCAAACCCGCAATTCCGATATTTGGCTCCCCGGGACGGGCTCGAACCGCCGACCTAGTGATTAACAGTCACCCGCTCTACCGACTGAGCTACCGGGGAATTGCAGAGCGGCGTATGGTACTGACCCGCAGGGGCATGGGTCAAATCGGATCGCGGTTATGCAAGCTCCTTGCGCAGGCGAGTCATCGCCTCCTTGAGCACGTCCATGCTGTTGGCGATGGAAAGGCGCAGGCAATCGGGGATGCCAAACGCAGCACCGGGGACCACCGCCATCTCGGCACGCTCGAGCAGGTATTCGGCCAGTTCTACGTCGTCGTCGATATCGTCACGGCGCGCGATGACGCCGCTCATATCGGCGAGTATGAAGAAACTGCCGTCGGCAGGGTGTACTTCGACGCCCTTGATCAAGCCGAGTTCGCCAATGACGAAATCGTGTCGCTGCTTGAAAATCTCGTTCCGCTCGCCCAGGAAAGTGCGGTCGCCGCGCAACGCGGCAATGGCGGCGACTTGGGCAATGGAGGTCGGGTTCGAAGTGCTCTGCGACTGGATCTTCTTCATCGCTGCGATCAGCGGCGCGGGCCCGGCCGCATAGCCGATGCGCCAACCCGCCATCCCGTAGGCCTTGGACAGTCCATTGACGATCACCGTCCGTTCGTGAAGGCGCGGCGCGGCATTCAAGATGTT
>JANMJF010000522.1:0-3668 GCA_031371245.1 Pseudomonadota bacterium
TAGGCGAACATCAATTGATCCTGGGTCTTGGTCATGTGATAGATGCTGCCCGGATTAGCCGGGTACAGGATCTCTTTCTCGACCTGAGTGCCGTCGTCGGCATCAAGCTTGACCGTCAGATAGCCCTCGGGGATACGCATGCCCGCGGTTCCGTACCCGTACACGCCCATCGTGCCGAGATGCACGATGTGGACGTCCCGCGCCGATTCGACGATCGCTGCCAAGACGTTGTGCGTAGCCAATATGTTGTTCGTTACCGTGTAGCGCTTGTGCCAGCTGCTTTTCATCGAGTACGGCGCGGCACGCTGCTCGGCGAAATGCACGATGGCATCCGGACCTGTGTCGCGAATCAAGGTCAGTAGCCGATGATAATTGTCGGCGACGTCGATATTCAGGTAGTTGATGGTTCGCCCGGACAATTCTCGCCACGCGGCCAGACGTTGCCCCATCGAACGGATCGGAGTCAGACTCGTGATCTCAAGTTCGTTATCGATATTGCGACGGGAGAGGTTGTCGACGATGGTGACGTCAATGCCGAGTGCGCTCAAATGCAGGCTTGTCGGCCAGCCGCAGAAGCCATCGCCCCCTAGTACGATTACATGCATCGACGCTATCCCATATGCTGTTTGATCGCTGCGCTCGGCGCGCGACGCAGGGCATTGTAGCGGCTGCCGACGGTGTCGGCTTCAACGCGCAGCGCCCCTATGCAATTATGCGTGTGGGGCCAGCATGCCGGGATGGCCGTCGCGCCGCGCGCGCAATTCGAAACGAGGTCAGGCCCGAAGCCCTAATCGCCGCCGAGGAATAACGGATATGAGTGACTGCACGACCTTCGACATCCCAGCCTTCCAGACCCAGAGCGGCTACACCCTCGACGTCAAACTGGCCTACAAGACTTTCGGCAGCCTCGCACCCGGCGCTGACAACGTCGTTGTGATTCCGACCTTCTACGGTGGTCGCCACAGCGACACCGAATTCATGCTCGCCGCTGGTCGCGCTATCGACATCAATCGTTATTTCGTCGTCATCCCCAACATGCTCGGCAATGGCCGCTCGACCTCACCGAGCAACACACCGGCACCCTATGGGCGCGGCGGCTTTCCGCTCACCACCCTCTACGACAACGTCATGTGCCAGCACCGTCTTCTAACCGAGCACCTGGGGGTCAAACACATCCGTCTGGTAACCGGCTTCTCGATGGGCGCCCAGCAGTCCTTTCAATGGGGCGCCTTGTTTCCGGACATGGTCGACACCATCGCCCCGATCTGCGGTTCGGCACGCACATCGCCCCATAACTATGTTTTTGTCGACAGCGCCGTCAACGCGCTCAAGCTCGACCCGGCCTTTAACGATGGCTGGTACGAGACTCAGCCGCTACGCGGCGTGCTGGCCTTCGGCCATGTTTATGCGGCGTGGTTGTTCTCTCAAGATTTCTTCCGCGAAAAGCTCTACGAAAAACTCGGCCTCGCCAGTCGCGAAGATGTAGTCAAGTTCACTCAACGTTATTTTCTCGCCAACGATGCCAACGATCTGATCGCGATGGCGCGCACCTGGATGGCCGGTGACATCAGTGCCAACCCGCGCTTCAACGGCGACTTCGATGCCGCGCTGACGGCCATCACCTGCCGTGCCATCGTCATGCCTGGCGACACCGATCTCTACTTCCGCGTGCCGGACAACGAATATGAAGTGGCGCGCATGCCGAACGCTGAGTTACGCCCGATCCCCTCGAAGTGGGGCCACGGCGCCGGCTTCGGCATCGACCCAGCCGACAATGCCTTTATCGATAGGGCGCTGGCCGAACTACTGGGCTGAAGGCCGCTTCGCTCACCCTGGGGAGGGCTAGATGTCATTCACAACTTGTGCCCGAACCGGCGCCGCCGCGCTGCTGCTCATGGCGTGCCCGGCGTGGGCCTTCGACGCCGTGCAGCTCGGCCCACTGACGCTCAAGCCGAGTTTCAAGACCGTCCTTGCCCTGCAATATGGCGAGGGCATCAACTACGGTCTGGGCGCGCTCGACAGCCTGGGCGAGACCGAGCGCGCGGTGTCTTATCTGGTCGCCAAACCCAAGGTCGATCTGGCCCTGCCGCTGGCCAGCGTCGCGCTGCTCGGCGAGTCTTCTTTGTATGGCGCGCTGTCGGTGGTGGCCGCCACCACCCAGCTGGATGGGGAGCTGTCCGGACAGTTCGCCCGCGCGGGCGACTGGGCGGTTAACACCGACCACGCCTATCTGGGCTGGCGCAACCAGGTCGTCGATCTCTCGGTTGGTGGTCAGGAATTTTCCGTCGGTGACGGCTTTATCATCGGCGATGGCAATTTCAATCGGGGCGGTGAAAACGGCCAGTACTGGTCGGGCGCGTTTGGGGCGTGGCGCAACACCGCCATTCTCAAGATCAATACCAAACCACTGCGCGCCGATCTGTTCTGGCTGCGTACCGATACCGATTTCAAGGATGCGCGCGTCGCCGGGATCAATGTTGAGACCACTACCGCCGACACCTTCGGCACCTTGGGCGCGATGTATCTCGACGTGCTGCAGGGCGGGCGGTTTAACTACGACGGCATGAAGGTCTGGAATTTCCGTGGCGCCGGCATCAAGGTCCCCGGCATCCCGCCCTTGAAACTCTATGGCGAATGGGTGCTGGAACGCGGTCGCGACCTGCAAGGCGGTGGCGCGCCTAACGATGCCACCGCCTGGTATGCCGAAGGCGAGTTCACCCTTCCCGGCTTGGCCTGGCTGACCCGCCTCAATTATCGTTACGCGTGGATGTCCGGCGACCGCCCGGAAACACGCACCAACGAAGAATATCGCGGCCTGTTCTTCACCATTTTCCGGCGCGACTGGGACACCTGGTATCAAGGCGAGATCGCCGGTGAATATCATCTGTTCAACCAGAACCAGATCACACAGATGTTGAAGTTGAAGACCTTCCCTGTCCCGCAATGGGCGCTCACCGCCTACTACTATCATCACGAACTCGAACAGCCGCATTATTTCGCCACAGCCGTGAGAAAAACCAATTGGGCAGACGAGGTCAATTTCGGCGTCGAACACTTCGTGACGGATCGCTTCTACGGCTATTGGGGTGTCGCCTGGTCCACGCCTAACGCCGCCGCCCGGCAGGTCTACGGCGGGCACAATTTCTGGGTCGTACAGACCTATCTGTCCTACACCTTCTGAAGCGAGCCTATGCGTTCCACGGCAAGCGCTGCTGGGCGACGCCGGCATTCGATAGATTCAGTCTCACAAGCAAGAGCCCTACCATGACCACAGCCATCCACATAGACGACATCGCTGAGCATGAGGTGGTGCTGCCCGAACAACTCGGCTTCGGGCGTTATTTCACTACCCGCATGTTTAGCCAGCGCTACGACGTCGAACGCGGCTGGCACGACGCGCGCATCAGCGCTTACCGTCCCATTACCCTCGACCCGGCCGCCACTGTCTTTCACAACGGCCAGATGATCTTCGACGGCACCAAGGCCTATCGCCGCCCCGACGGTCACATCAACCTGTTTCGCCCCGAATGCAATGCCGAGCGCTTCAATGCGTCAGCGATACGCATGGGCATGCCGACGGTCGACAGCGATTTCCACGTGCACGCGATAGAAACCTTGGTCGGCCTCGATCACCGCTGGGTACCGGATCGCGACGGCACGGCGCTGTA
>JANMJF010000166.1:0-7583 GCA_031371245.1 Pseudomonadota bacterium
GTTTTTGCCTTTTGCCGATGGCTGCGACCATCCCGCTGGTATTACAACTTTACCCTGCCGGCGGGCGCGGTTATCCTGCACACCCTGGAGAGATGGCCGAGTGGCTGAAGGCGCTCCCCTGCTAAGGGAGTATGGGTCAAAAGCCCATCGAGGGTTCGAATCCCTCTCTCTCCGCCAAATGAGATCTGAAAAATTAGAAAATCATTCAATTGAGATTTTTATAATTTTCCTAGCCACAGAACTAGCCACGAAGTGCGGATTTTGGCCGTTTAACCGGCAATAGAGTGCGCTGCGCACGATGCTTGACCGGCCCACCCGCACCGCTCGATGGATGGAGTGACGGCGACATCTTTTCCGACCATCGAACCCGCCTGGAGAGAGCCCACCGGCCGCGGTGAGCGGGCAGGATGCAGAATTCCAATATCGGTCGACCTGGCTGTTGTTGCTAGTCCTGCTATTCAGCGGCAACGTTCAGTAGCAGGAATAGCCGCGACCCTCAGAACGCTGCATGACGATACCGGGCTGACGACCATTGTCGCGACTATTTTGTGCCGCGCGGATGTGGCAGCAGTCGGTCGTACTCTTCTTTGACTGTCGCATAACATTCGCAAACCTGCGCCTCCAATCCGGCGCGGTTGATCACCGTGATGCGGCCACGCGCGTAGGAAATCAAACCGTCAGTGCGCAGTTTCGACGCAGCGCCGGTGACGGTTTCGCGCCGCACGCCAAGCAGGTTGGCTATTAATTCCTGGGTGATAACCAGTTTATTGGAGTGCAATCTATCCACACTCATCAACAGCCAGCGGCAGAGCTGCTGGTCCAACGAGTGATGTTGATTGCATACAGCCGTTTGCGAAGTCTGGGCAATCAATGCTTGGGTATAAAGCAACGACAGATGTTGTAGCTGGCCACCCTTGGCAAATTCTTCTTTCATGACCTTGCGACTGAGACGAAACGCAGTGCCGACACTTTGCACGACGGTGTTGCTCGGCATGCTCTCGCCGCCCATAAAGATAGAAACACCTACCATTCCTTCGTTGCCAACTAGAGCAATCTCGCTCGACGAGCCGTCCTCTAACTCATAGATCAACGAGACGATGCCGGTTGTCGGGAAGTGCAAGTAATCAATATGATCGCCGCCTTCGGACATGGTCCATCCGAGCGGCAGCTTGACGAACTCCAGTGCTGGGGAGATGCGTTCGAAATCATGGGCGGGAAGGGCGGCAAGTATTCGATTCTGTCGGGGATCGTCGTGCGGGAACTTGGTTGCGCTGGACAAGGTGGATTTCCTTCTGGGATTCGTCGCAAGGAGCTGGGAGCGAGGATTGATTCGATATGCTAAATGGCCGCGAGAGTAGGTGGCGAAAACGAAATTGGATTGTGCTGAGCGCGGTCCCCTACAGTCGTGTTAACAACGTATGACGGCGGCCAGCGCCTCATGCAGATAGAGCCAGCAGTGTCGCTGCTTCGATGAGCATTGGCAATACAGTCGTCGTGTGGCTCCGAAAGGCATCTCGGTTAAACGCAGGTGAATGGCGTGAAAAATTCTGATTGAACTCTGTGCGCTACACAACGCAACCGGCGGTTGTTGTGGTCAGGGGCGGTCCTTGAACGGGTACACGGAGATCTGCGGTCTTGCCGGCGGTGCCCTTCGTGGCCAGACCTGAGATCCACCAACTCTTGTCGCTCACGACGCGCATAACCTTGCAAGCTGCTGGAAATGGGTCGCTATTCGGCCGACGCAATTCCTGGGACGGAGCTCGTGGTCTAAGGCGACGCCGCGCGATATGCGCCTGGGGAACTACCGTGTCGCAGGCGGAATTGGCGTGCGAAATGGCTGGCGTCATAGAAACCACAAGCGAGCGCAATTTCGGTCACAGACAGTCGCTTGCCATGTGGCAGCATGAGTAGGCGCTCGCCTTCAGCAATACGAAGGTCGTACAGTTCGCGTCGGAATGTAGTTCCCGCAGCTGCGAACAATTTGTGCAGGTAACGCTTCGAGATGCCAATTTGTGCGGCAACCAAGCCAGGATCAAGATCGCCAGTCAAACAAATATCACGCATCGTGCTACGCACACGTTGCCAGAGTCGGTGACAACCCGCCGCGGGTGGCGCGTTTGTAGCGACTGCCAATGTCAATAGCCCACCGAGTTGATCAGCGACAGTTGACCCGGGCAAGGCTAATTCCGCGACGTGCATCGGGTCGACGTTCGATAACGCGTGCGACAGCGTCTGCCCCCATCCTCGACTGCCGTCGATACGGATGCCGGCAACATCCTCGAATTGCGGGATCCAACGTCGCAACCAGTCGGCCGTGATGCGCACGATCAACGCAGCGCTCGAATTGGGCAAGCTGAATCGGAATAGCTGCTTGCTGTCCAGAAGCATGCAATCTCCCACCATGAGATCGACGCTTCGCCCTTGCGTTTCGAAATGAAAACCACCACAGCGGATATGGATCAAGCACAACGAATCATCACCGCGCTGCGCCACACAAGCGTGGCCGTGGTCCGCCTTCTGGTCGCTTTCTGCTGTGATGAAATAGATCTGAGTCCGTCCAAGACCGGCACCAATCACGCGGCCGACAAAGTGCGACCGTGCATGGCTGCTGATATCGAGACGAAGAACGTTCTCCGCGAAAATTCGATTCCAGTATTCCAAAGATTTACGAGGCGCGACGTCACCCGTCGACCAGCAAACTGGATCATTGGTCATCACTTCGTTCTCCGAAAATTGAAAACGCATGTCGTTGCGGATAGGTATTTCACTGTCTGCGCTGCTACACGTGCGCGCACATACTCAAATCAGGGCGCTAGGGTCCAATACTGGACTAGACGGTCACGGTAGTATGAAGTCATTCTCAGGCGCGCGAGGACCGCTGGCAACCTGCGACCACCAGCCTAACCCGTCTGTGGGCCGGTTGCCTATTGCGCGAGTTGTCAGGCCGCGCCTGCTACTCAATGTCTTGTCGTCACGCACATGTGACACAAGATCGCCGCAATCTTCAGCGTGGGACACCTTTCAATGAAGTAGTAAGGATCAAGGCCAATGGCGAATCTACTGTACATCGAATCCTCACCGCGCAAAGCGCGCTCGCATTCCAGTGCGGTGGCGGAGGTTTTTCTCACAGCCTATCAAGCCGCACATCCCACTGATCGAATCGACCGGCTCGACTTGTGGGCGATTGACTTGCCACGCTTCGACGGCGATGCGCTCAATGCGAAGTATTCGATCATGCATGGCGGACAACCGTCGGCGAGCGAGCAGGCGGCATGGCGCGGAATTGAGCAGGTATTTCAACGTTTCAATGCCGCTGACAAGTATCTTTTCTCGGTACCGATGTGGAATTTCGGTCTGCCCTACAGGCTCAAGCACTATATCGATGTGATCACTCAGCCAGGGCTTGCTTGGAGTTTCGATCCGGCGAGCCGCAATTACACCGGCCTGGTGCGCGGCCGTGCCGCAGTGATCTATTCGAGTGGCGGCATGTACCACCCTGGCAGCGGTGCGGAGGCGTTCGATCTGCAGAAGCCGGCATTGCAGAACTGGCTTGGTTTCATCGGATTGTCGGACGTTACCGCGATAACGATTGGCGGAACTTTGTTCGGACCAGAAGCGACCGAAAAGGCGCGCAGTGGGGCAGAGGCACAAGCGCGAGAAACTGCGACGGCCTTCTGAAACTATGCCGGTGTACCCGCTCCAGCCTGCAGCGTGCTATCGACTGCCAACGCATCACGTGTCGAGGTTCACCCGATTAAGGAGCACATCCATGTCGTCCCGGCCAATGCCCCCCGATGCACCATCGCGCTGTCCGGTAACTGCCGCTGGTCGCACATTTGATCCTTTCGGCGCTGACTATCTGCAGGACCCCTACCCTCATCTGCGTGAGATCCGTGCGCAGGAACCGGTGTTTTTTAGCCCAGACCTCGATTATTGGGTGGTTTCGCGCTATGAGGACGTAAGGCACTGCTTTTCAAATCAAGACGATTTCTCTGCGCGAATTGCTCTCGAGCCAATAGTCCCGCCTTTCGCGTCGTCGCTGGCCATCATGACCAAGCATGCGTTAGCGCCAGTCGAATCGCTCGTCAACGAAGACCCACCGTTGCACCATCTACGGCGCAAGCGTCTGGCACGCGCATTCTCAGCGCCGCGCATGAAAGCGCTGGAGCCTTTCGTGCGTGCCCTGGCGACAAGCTACATCGACCGTTTCGTTCAGAGCGGACAAACCGATCTGGTCGCCAGTATGTTTCATGAGTTGCCGGCACTGGTTATATTCAAGTTTTTTGGTATTCCGGACAACGAGGTCGAAACGGTCAAGGCCTATGCGGGTCCCCTTGCACTGTTCATCTGGGGTCGCCCAAACGAAGAGGAGCAGAATCATCTGGTGGGCATGCTCGGCGCTTATGCCGAGTACAGCCGAATGCATATCAGTCGGTTGACGGCCAGCGCGCGCGGACTCAGCGAGCTCTCAAGCGACTACGTGCAGGCGCATATCGAAGATCCTGACTTGTTCCCAAAGTCCTATATTGCCGATCTACTGCCAAACTTTCTCTATGCCGGGCATGAGACCACGACCAGCCAGGCAGGCAATGCGGTGCGCATCCTGCTTGAGAATGCTCAACAGTGGACCCGCATCTGCGCGGATGCCGGACTCATACCCAACGCGACGGAAGAATGCCTACGTAGCGTTTCCTCGGTAATCGCCTGGCGCCGCTTGACTAAGCGCGCCGTGACGGTGTGTGGCGTCGAGATTCCGGCAGGCTCCAAGCTACTCATATACAACGGTGCAGCCAATCGCGACCCAGACGTATTCGAACACCCCGACATCTTTGCCATTGATCGAGACAACGCCAGGCGGCATCTCGCCTTCGGGTACGGCGCCCACTTGTGTATTGGCGCGCCGCTTGCTCGTATGGAGATCAAGGTCATCCTGGAAGAATTGTCGCGCCGCCTGCCGCACATGAAACTGGTGCCCGGACAAACTTGGTCCTACTCAGCGAACACGTCGTTTCGCGGACCGCAGCGCTTGCTCGTCGAGTGGGACCCGGCACTGAATCCCGTACCTCGGGATCGACCCGCACTGTGACACCACCCGCAACCGAAGTAATGAGTGGTGTCCTGGTCATCAATGCCGGAGTATGGCCTATGGGCGTCGGCGCGGAAGTAGTCGGCCAAGTCGACAGTACGGGTGTTCGACTCTCGTCGGATATCTGTCAGCGGAAACAAACAATGACAAGCGAGGGCAAGCTGCAGTCATGAAAGCCACGAGCGTAAAAAGTCCCAAATCAAAACAGGTACAAAGAATGAACATCACGATCCGGATAATCGCACTGGCAACCCTCATCGCGCCGCTTACGTTGGTCGCCGAGTCGGCCGCCAAAACCCCTCCGCTGCGGGAAACGGTTACCCCGGTGTTCCAGCACGAGATCCCGAATGTCCCTGGCAAGAGTTTGATTAGCGTCGTGGTGAACTATGCGCCTGGCGCCAGTTCGGACTCACATAGTCACGCCGCGTCGGCGTTTATCTACGTCTATGTGCTGGCGGGTGAGATTCGCAGCCAGGTCGATGACGCGCCCGCCAAGGTCTACAAAGCAGGCGAGACCTTCTACGAAATGCCGGGTGCAAAGCATCGCGTTAGCGAGAACGCGAGCACGCAGCACCCGGCGAGCATACTGGCAACGTTTGTCGTGGACTCCGACGATCATGCGCTAACTGTCCCCGACAAGCAGTGAGTGTGGCGGGAAGCCGGGTCGTATAGCGTCCCGGTGAGCGAGGAAGAACGGTACCGCGACTCGGCGGCGCTGAGCTGCGCGCCGAGTGGGGTTTTGAAGGTGCACGCGCTGCCGGGTTTTGTGCTCGGGCATTTTGGCGATCTGGTCGGGCGCTTCCAGAACGACTATCCCGCCATCACGCTCGACCTGGTGATCAGTGATGCGGTGATCGACCCGGTGCGCGAGGGCTATGACTGCGTGTTGCAGATCTTCGAGCCGGTTTCGGACGCACTAGTGGCGCGCAAGCTCTTCGCCTGGCGGGGCGTGTTCTGCGCCGCGCCGGCCTATTTGCAGCAGCATGACGCACTGACTGAGCCCGGGGACTTGATGCGGCATCGCCTGGGCCTGTATTCGCGCTACCCCACGCGCGACCGCTGGGTCTTCCGCAACGGCATGCGGCAGGAAGAACTGCAACTCTATCCTCGCCTGCGCACAAACAGTGTGCACTTGTTACGCGACTACGCCATCGCCGGCCACGGTATCGTCTGCATCCCCACCTTCGTGGCTTCGGACGATCTACTTGCGGGCCGATTGCAGATGGTGCTGCCCGAACACAGCATGCCAACCTTCTGGCTCTCGGCGGTGTTCCCGGCGGCACAGCGTGGGCAGCTCAAACTCAAACTTTTCCTCGAAAGTCTGGCGCCGAGTCCCGACGACGATCCGCCTTGGGACAAGCCGTTGATAGCACGCGGCTTGATCTCGCGGTTCGTGCAGGGAGGCTGTTCGGGCGCCACTGTCTTGTGACTCCTTAGAGACCTTCCTAGGATGTGTGCCAGCAGCTCGACTATCGGGCTCGGCGAACCGCACGGAGCCAATATGAGCACAGCCGCCGCCATTATCCAGCGCCACCATCACATCACCCTGTGCGTGGGCGACGCGCAGGAGGACTACGACTTTCACACCAAGCCGCTATCGCTCAAGAGCGTGAAGAAGACGGCGCTGTATGACGGTACGGTGCCCATCTACCACCTTTATTACGGCCATGATCATGGTGACGAAAGCACCCTGACCACCAGCTTTCCGATGCGTCAGTCGGGCCGCAAAGGCCGGCCGGGCAGCGGGCAGATCGGCACCGCCGGCGATGCGCGCCTGCCCTATTCAAACGGCGAGCTACCGGCCGAGCTAGCCATCCGCAGCACGCACACCATCACAGTTAACGTGCGCGAACTAGAACCCGCGCAGGAGTTCATGGATCTCGGCTGGAGCGGTCGCGAGGTGGCGCGCGACGGCAAGTTCGTACGCTACGCTCTCGGTGACGGCGGTCCAGGTGAGTTTGTCGACTTCGCGTTGGAAGCGAACATGCCCCAGGCCAGCTGGACCTTCGGTGAAGGCGTGGTACACCACTGCGCCTTTCAGGTGGAAAATTACGACGCGCAGGACGCCATCAAGGCACAGCTTGAAGGTCTCGGTTTCACCGACACCTCGGAGCGTAAGGATCGCGGCTACTTCGAATCCATCTACGTACGCACGCCTGGCGGTGCGATGTTCGAAGCCACTGTCTCCAAGCCCACCGGCTTCATTATCGACGAGCCCTATGAGTCGCTGGGCAAGAACTTCCAGGTGCCACCGGCGTTCGCTCCGCGCAGTGCGGAAATCTTGGCCTTTCTCTCGCCATTGAAGTATTGAGCGGTAGTGCCGAGTTCGTGACGACCGCATCCTACCAATACCACCCGCACCCGCGCATGACCCGACCACAACCGCGACTGCACGCAGAAATTGCCAGCGAGCATGCCTTCGACATGGACGAGGTCGCGCGAATACTTGCCAACCGAGTCTTGCCACGCGTAGTGGACATCGTTCAGGCTTCCTGAA
>JANMJF010000610.1:0-10783 GCA_031371245.1 Pseudomonadota bacterium
GCGATGTTCATGCGCATGCAGGAAATGCCGGTGCGCAGTGGTGAGGTGGTCATCAAGCAAGGTGACGACGGTGATTTCTACTACATCATCAAACACGGCAACGCGAAGGTGACGCGGGCGTCGAAGACCGGCGCCGAACTGGTCCTCGCAACGCTCAAGAATGGCGATGCCTTCGGCGAAGAAGCATTGCTTTCGGAAGCCAAGCGTAATGCCAACATCACGATGGAATCTGATGGCACGCTGATGCGGCTGTCGAAGGAGAACTTCAACGCGCTGTTGAAGGAGCCAATGCTCAATTGGCTAA
Source organism: Pseudomonadota bacterium (assembly GCA_031371245.1). Lineage (GTDB taxonomy): Bacteria > Pseudomonadota > Gammaproteobacteria > JADJYF01. The sequence goes on from JANMJF010000610.1 coordinate 305, forward strand.
GCTTGGACGAGGCCAAAGAGCGGGTTGCCAAGGGCGCCAAACTGCTCGACGTGCGACTGGAAACCGAACATTCCAACAACGGCATTGCCGGCAGCCTCAACATCCCGCTGTTCATGCTCAGACTCAAGACCGATTCTCTGAACCCGGACGTCTCCTACATCGTGTACTGCGACACCGGGCGCCGCAGCTCGGCGGCCGCCTTCCTGCTCGGCGAACGTGGTTTCGAGACCTATGTCCTGCAGGGCGGACTAATAGAGCAGACGCCAGGCGCGGTCTGAGCGCCGGCCATGGGGCACCACCGAACGCGCATGAGCGACTGTGGCTGAGCGGTTCGCGAAGCCTGTCGAGCTGCCATATTTCTGCGTGGTCGGCAGCCCGATCGCGCACAGCAAATCGCCGGCCATTCACGCCGCGTTTGCCGCCCAGTTCGGCTTCGAACTGATTTACGAGAAGGTCGAAGTGGCGCCTGGCGAGCTGCGAGAAGCAGTGGCTGAATTTCGCGCCGCCGGCGGCTGCGGCCTCAATGTCACTTTGCCTCTGAAAGAAGAAGCCTGGCGACTGGCCGATATCTGCATGCCGCGCGCGGCGCGCGCCGGGGCGGTCAACACGCTCTGGTTCGATGCGCGCGGGGTGGTGGCAGACAATACCGACGGGGTAGGCCTGGTACGCGACCTCGAAGCCAATCACGGCCAGTCGCTGCTCGGCAAACGTATCCTGCTCGTCGGCGCCGGCGGTGCCTCGCGCGGCGTGCTGCCTGCGCTGCTGGACGCCGGCCCGGACCGTATCCTGATCACTAATCGGACCGCCGAGCGTGCCTCAGCGCTGGTGGCGGCCTATGCCGCTAGTGGGCGGGTTGAGGAGCTGCCCTGGGGTGCTGAAGCGAGCGCACCATGTGATGTGATCATCAACGCCACCAGTCTCAGCCTGCATGGTGAGACGCCGTTATTAGCGGCAGGTATCCTGCGCGCCCAGACACTGTGTTACGACATGGTGTACAGCTCTAAGCCCACCAGTTTCATGGCATGGTCGTCAGCTGCTGGCGCCCTGCGAGTCTTCGATGGTCTCGGTATGCTGGTCGAGCAGGCTGCCGCTGCGTTTGCGATCTGGAATGCAGCCGAGCCGCGCACGGCGCCGGTGATCGCGATGGTGCGCGAGTGGCTGACGACCACAGTCTGATGGCGCCCATCGGCGTCGCTCACAAGGACGCTATGGGTCGCTCAAAGCGGCAAAAAAGAAATCGCTCTTGAGCTGATCTCCCCCTTGCTATTTCTCGCCATCGCCGGACTGAAAACGGTGTATCCGGTGACCGAGCGTTGCGTGTTATACACACCTCGACAGGCCAGCCGACACTTGTTGGATACTTACCGAATTCTGTCGAGATTTCACACTCAGTATAAAAAATAACTAATTGATATTTAAAATATTGATAATAAATCGGTTAATTCTTCGCCGATCCGATTGGAATTGCTTCAAGGGTATTGAATAGGTCCCTCCTTACACCGTTCATGCACAGGGTTATCCACAGAAACTGTGGGTAACATAAATGTCATGATGGACTGCGGCGGCGCGGCAAAAAAAGCCCTTGGCGACGATTGAACGGCAGGGCCCGGCCTGCCAAGGCAGCGGTCTTCCGTTAGCGGCGCACGGCTGCGGCCAAGCGCACGAAGTCCGCCACGCTCAACTGTTCGGCACGCGCACCGGGGTTGATCCCGGCGCGGGCGAAAGTGGCGGCATCGGCATGTCCGCGCAGGGCGTTGGCGATGGTTTTGCGCCGTGCAGAGAAGGCCAGGCGCACGGTGTGGGACAACCCCTGCTCGAAGTCCTCGTCGAGGGCCTGACCATGGGGTATGAGTTCGACCACGCTGGAATCGACTTTAGGTGGAGGCCAGAAGCTGTCCGGGCCGATCTCGAGTATGGAGCGCACTGAGCAGCGGCGCTGCACCATCACGCTGAGTCGACCGTAGTTGCGGCTGCCGTGTATTGCTGCCATGCGTTCGGCGACTTCGCGCTGCACCATCAGCACCAGGCGGCAAAAAGTCGTGGTATGGGCCAGCAGGCGCATGATCAGTGGTGTTGAGATGTTGTAGGGCAAGTTGCCCACTACCTTCCAGCCGCCATCGGCAAGCGGCAAAGTGGCGAAGTCGAACTTGAGTACGTCGCCACTATGGAGCTTGAAGTTACTGGCATTGGCGAAGCGGGCGCTCAGTCGCGCGACCAGATCGCGGTCGATTTCGATGGCCAGTACCTCGGCGCCGCTGTCGACTAAATGACCGGTCAGTACACCTTCGCCGGGCCCGATTTCGATCACTCTCTCACCGCCACGGGGATCGGTGCTGCGGATAATTTGGTCGACCGCGTAGGAATCCACCAGGAAGTGCTGCCCGAAGCGCTTACGCGCCGGGTTACGCTCAAAATCCTCCACTGGATTTCCGAGCTTCCACGAGCGAGGTGGCGAGTTCGATGGCGGCAAACAGACTGCCTGCATGGCTCGCGCCGGTGCCGGCCAGCGTCAGGGCCGTGCCATGGTCGACCGAGGTGCGCACGATAGGCAGGCCGAAGGTCACATTGACCGCTTCGCCAAAGCCGATGGCTTTTAGCGCCGCCAGACCCTGATCGTGGTACATCGCCACGATCGCGTCATAAGCACCACGGTGTTCGCTGGTGAAGGCGGTATCGGCCGGCAACGGGCCGTCGACCAGCCAACCCCGTGCACGCAATTGCTCAACGGCGGGACGTATGTGGTCGTCGTCCTCGCAGCCCAAGTGACGGCTCTCGCCGGCATGCGGGTTCAGCCCGCACACCGCGATGCGTGGTGTCGCGAGGGCGAACTGCTCGCGCAGTTGTTGGTGAATGATTTCAATAGTCGCGAGCACCCGTGCACAGGTAATGAGGTCAGGGACCTGGCGTAACGGCACATGGGTCGTGACCAGCCCCACACGCAGAGAGCCGGCCACCAGCACCATCACCGGCAGCGCTACGCCAAGGCGCTCGGCCAGATATTCGGTGTGCCCCGAAAACGGGATGCCGGCCTCGTTGATCAATGATTTCTGCACCGGCCCGGTGACCAAGCCGTCGAGGCTCCCAAGCGCGCAGGCGTCGGCGGCGGCATCCAGGCAGTCGAGTACGTAGCGTGCGTTACGGACATCGAGATGCCCGGCCACTGGTGTCGTCGCGACGCTCAGCGGAAAGACCTGCAGGACACCCAGCGGCACGCTGACGAGTTGGTCAGGATGACGCACCTCGCGCAGCTTGAGATCTATGCCTAAACCAGCGGCGCGCGCCGCCAGCAGTTGCATGTCGGCGAAGCACAGCAGCTGCGCTCGACGGGGTTGAAATGCGGCAGCGATGGCCAGATCAGGACCGATACCGGCCGGCTCGCCCGGACTGAGCGCCAGCCGTACGGGCGCCGCGCTATTTATTGCGGTACTCGACATAAGCCTCGTCGCGCAAGCTGCGCAACCAGGTTTGTTGTCTCTCTTGCAATTTCTGCTCGCGTATCGCGCGACGGGCGCCAGCCCGTTTGACTTCCACAGTACCATCGTACTGACGCACGTCCGTCACCTGCAGGATATGTAGACCGAACTCGCTGCGAAACGGTGCACTGATCGTCCCAGTCTCACTTTGGTTCATCACTTCCTCAAACTCCGGCACCATCTGCCCTTTGCTGACCCAGCCAAGATCGCCGCCCTTGAGGGCGGAACTGCGGTCGTCGGAGTTAGTGCGCGCGAGCTGCGCGAAATCGGCGCCGTTCTCGATACGGCTCTTGAGCTGCAGCAGCCGTTCCTGAGCCTGATTGGCGGTGACCAGCGCATTGGGTTTGATCAGGATGTGGCGCACCTTGTGCTGCTCGACCATGATTTTCTCGCCGCTGCGTTTATCGACCAGTTTGACGATGTGATAACCGCTCGGACTAGTGATGATGCCGCTGTTTTCGCCGAGTTTCATCGCGCTGACGGCATCGGCAAACAGAGATGGGATTTCGGCGCCCTTGCGCCAGCCCAGGTCACCGCGTTCCAAAGCCTGCTGACCGTCCGATACGCTCAGCGCGATATCGCCGAAATCCTCGCCAGCATCGATTCTGCGCAGCGCGTCATCGGCCTTGTCGCGGACTGCCTTGAGTTCGATTTCGCTGGCGCCGGTTGGAATCGAGATCAGGATATGCGAGAGGCGGTACTCGAGCTCGGTTTCGCTACCATTGGATTGGTTGCGCAAGAAGTTCTCGATTTCCTGATCCGAGACCTTCACGCGGTTCTCGACTTCCTCATGATGTAGCTTGGCGATCACGATCTGCTGGCCGATCTGTTCGCGAAAGCGCGCGAAGGGTATGCCTTCCGACTCGATAATCTTCTCGAATTGCGGCAGTTCCAGCTTATTGCGCTTGGCAATGTCCGTGATCGCCTTAGTGAGCTCTTTCTCGGTGACCTTGATGCCGGCCTGGCCGGCGACCTGTATCTGAATCTTCTCCAGCACCAGGCGCTCCAGCACTTGGCGCTCAAGCACGGTGGTCGGTGGCATTTCGGTGCCTTGCTGGCGCAGCGCGGAACGTACGCGGTCAGCCTGCTCGTCGAGTTCGCTCTGCATGACGATGTCTTCGTCGACCACAGCGATGATGCGATCGAGCTCGGCGGCCGCTACTTGCCCGCAGAGCAGTAACGCGGCAGCCGCCAGAACACGACGCAGACGGTGGAAAAAAAAGCGGGATTCAAGCATGGGGATACACGGGTACCAGATCGGATTCTGCGGCTGTCTGCCAGCATGGACCACGAAGCGGCATCGGCACTGGCGAAGACGGCGACCGCGCGGCGGGCGCAATTGTAACCCAAGCACAGGCTTCTGCGGCCGCCCTCACCAGATGCGTCCTAGGAGTCGCTATTCAAATGGATCTTCGTAGCCAGGAATACCACGGTTGAGCACCGCTCCTGACTTCTTGCCGATGCCACCCAGGCCACGGAACTGAAACTGTAGAAACATACCGTTATCGAACTCGCCTTGGGCGTTGCGCAGAAAGCGCCGCCCGACCAGTCGCACGCCCCAGCAGCAGCTTTCATATTCCACGCCGGCCAGGGTTTCGAGCGAGCGTTGCTCTTGCAGGGAATAGTTCCAGCGTCCGACCACGGCGACGTTGTCAGTGAGCGGCCAGCGCAGCGAAAAATCGGTCTGTTCAATGTCGCTCACAGCGCGACGGAAGCGGTAGCTGAAGTTGACTACCGTATCCAAGTCCGGCCGGTAACGCAGGGTGGCGGTGGCCAGTTCGGTGCGGGAATCATGAGGATCCCACTGCAGCACGCCGCGCGCCGTCCAATCGTCGATGACATTGGTCGCGACTTCCGAGATCACTTCCGAGGTGCCGGCGGTCTGTACACCTTCGCGCCCTAATTGCACTTCACGGTCCCGAAAATAATAAATCTGACCGACGCTTACGCGGTAGGTTTCACGTCCGCTCTCGACATCGATCATGCGCGAGCTAACGGCGGTTGCCACTTGATTCGCGTCGGACACGCGGTCCTGACCGGTAAAGCGGTTGTCGCGAAACAGATTGCGGAACGAGACGCTGAAATTGCCGCTATCGAAGCGTGGGATGTCGTCCTGTTGCACCTTGGGCACCAGCAGGTAATAGATACGCGGCTCGAAGGTTTGAATATGTTCGCTGTTGAAGATGTTCATGCGGCGCTCGAAGAACACGTTCGAATCGACGCTGAAGATCGGTACGGTGCGCGACTGGCGGTCGTCGAAGCGCCGCAGGGGATCATCTAGGTAGTATTCCGACTGCATGACCGCAATTTTCGGTGTGATATTCATGTACGGCCGCACGAATGGATAGGACAGCGCCGGGGTGACATTAATACGTGCACCGGTCACGCTGGCGTCGCGATCGAAATAGGATGTGTCGGCTTTCAGTTGTGGCAGGAAGCCCAGATAGGTATGGGGCGTGCGACCGTCGAATCCCACTTGCGGCAGGCGTCGGTAAGGGCCTCTGCCGGGCGCGAGCGTGTTGTCGATGGTCTGATAGCTCTGCACCACGCCACGCACGCGATAATTGCCGCCGTTGTAGAAGAAGTCGGCGCGGCGATCGAGAAAGCGCTGACTGGTGGCAGCGATGCTGCTGCCAAAATCCTCGAAATACTGATCGTCGGACACGTTATTGAAAACTACGCGCAGACGACCATGGTTGTTGAGCATTTTCTGACGGTGCCTAAATGAGATCAGCGAGCGTGCCTGGTCGTCCTTGAGGCGGTCGATGGGCAGGTATTCGGCGTCAAACTGGCCATCGTATTGCGCACCCATGTAGCGATATTGCCCGTTCATCATCACGCCGCGGTCGGTCAGGGCGCGCGGCGTAATGGTGGCATCCTGGTTCGGCGCGATATCCCAGTAGTAGGGCAATTGAAGGTCGAAGCCCGACTGGTTGGTGTTGCCAAAGGTCGGCGACAGGAGTCCCGATTTGCGTTTGTCGCTAATCGGGAAGCTCACATAGGGAAAATAAAATACCGGGATATCGTAAACTCGCAGAACGGCATTGCGCGCCGAGCCGCGTTCGGATTCGTGGTCGAGGCGGATGCGGCTGGCTGATACTCGCCACGCCTCGTCCGACAGCGGACAGGTGGAATAGTCCACGCCCTTCAGAACCGTGACTTTGGTCTCCATGTCGTTGCGCATGCCGCGCGCATGACCGCGGCCATGACCATCATGAATCCAATAGTCACCATCGCGCAGCACCGCGACGCGGTTGCCCATGTCGTATAGCGCTTCGGCGCCGGCCCACACCATATTGCTGTCCCAGATGCGCGCGCGGCCTTCGGCCGAGAAGATGTCGTGTTGACGGTCGTAGGTAATGACATCGGCGCTTAAAGCCTGCGTGCCGCGTATGATTTCTACATCGCCCGAGAATTGACTCAAACCGTCTTTCATAACGCGCACGGCATCGGCGCGTACTTCGGTGCTCTCGATATCGATGGCGGACTGGCCGTAGGGTGGTGCGGTGGGCACCAGGGTGCTGGGCGGACACAGCCGCCATTTGTAATCGTCAGAACGCTTTTCGAGGATACCGGCGCGCGCGCAGCCGCTCCAGGCAAACAGCATGGCTGTCGCCAGGACGAGCGGAACCACGGGCGTGACCATGGCCAGCGCACGCGAGGAGATTATTTTTATCATTAAACGCAGTAATGCGTGCGGTGAATCAGCGTAGAGGTAAAAATCGCATAGTTTGCGGACAGCATCAACACGCAGCGATGCGTGTGCCGCTTCAGTGTGCGCCACGCGGTGGCGGAATGGAAGCCGCTTGCATTCCGGCGTCGAGACGGGACAACGCTGCCAGTCCATTGTCGGCTTGCAATACCGCCACTTTGGTCGCTGCGGCAAGTGGCAAGATCTCCGCCAGCCGGTAGGCGACCCACAGCGCGCTGTCCATTTGCCAGTCGCGATAGGGGATCTGCGCGGCGTTGGCGGCAAAGATGTCGGCGAGTAAATCACGCAAGTAGGCGAGGTCGGCAGGGATGGTTTGATCCTCGGCCGGCGGCACGCAGGTAGTGGTGGCCACCAGCAGAGTGTTGGCCTGAACTAGGTGGCTGTCGACCCGGAAGCGCGCCGTTCCCAGCACGCGTACGTGTAACAATCCATCTGCCCCTTGATCGAAGGATTCGACCGAGGCGGTGGTGCCGAACGGGAAAAAATCTGGGGTCGGGCCAACTTCGCGACCAAGGCGTATCGCTACGATGCCGAATGGCCGTGCCTGGCGCAACGAGGCGCTGATCATGTCGAGATAGCGTGCCTCGAAGATACGCAGCGGCAGCAGCATGCCAGGGAACAACACTGTTTGGAGCGGAAACAGCGCTAAGCTCGGGGTGGGGTTGGTGATGTCGCTCATGCGCGATGTTCGAGTGCGTTTAGCAATCGCCCATGGATATTGTCGAACGCGCCATTGCTCATCACCAGTATCGCATCCCCGATGCGCGCCCAGTGCGCGACCGCAGCCACCAGTGCCGCGCTGTCGGTAAAGATCTCGTGACCAGGCAATGAACGCAAAGCGGCGGCGATATCCCAGCCAAGATCGGGTGGCACTAGAATGGCGGTCTGCGCGGCAGCGGCGAAGGCGGCCGCCAGGCTGTGTTTGTGCACCCCCATGCGCAGGGTGTTGGAACGCATCTCGCTGACCGCGATGATGCGGCCCGGCGGCTTGACCTGCGGCCGCAGCGCGGCGATGGTCGCCGCGATCGCGGTGGGATGGTGGGCGAAATCGTCGAACACCTGCACACCCGCGACCCGCCCGCGCAATTCCAGCCGTCGTTTGACATTGGTGAATTCTTTCAGCGCCGCCAGCGCTTGGGCCGGCGGCAATCCGACATCGGCCACGGCCGCGACGGCGCCAGCAACGTTGTGGGCATTGTGGGCACCGAGCAGCGGGCTCATGCCCTGAGCTGCGCTGCCGTCGGGTGCGGTGATGTGCACTACTTGGTCAGCGCTCGACCAGGCATAACGCCATTCGCATTCGTCACCTGATCCGAAACGCACCGCGCGTGACCATTGCCCCATCGCCAGCACTGCGTCGATAGCGGCGTCCGGCGCGGGGTGCACGATCAGCGCTTCGCGCGGCAAGGTCCGTATCAGGTGATGAAACTGACGTTGGATGGCGGCGAGGTCGGTAAAGATGTCGGCATGGTCAAATTCGAGATTATTGATGACCAGTGTGCGCGGCGCGTAATGCACGAACTTCGAGCGTTTGTCGAAGAACGCGGTGTCGTATTCGTCGGCTTCAACGACGAACAACGGGCCTGTGCCGAGGCGCGCCGAGACGCCGAAATTCTCCACCACACCACCGATCAGAAAGCCGGGTTCGAGTCCGCCATGTTCGAGCATCCACGCAATGAGACTCGACACCGTGGTCTTGCCATGGGTGCCCGCCACCGCGATGACGTGCCGGTGGCGGAGGATTTCGTCATACAGCCAGGCCGGCCCCGAGGTGTAGCGCAGATTATTGCTGAGAATGTACTCGACGCTGGGATTGCCGCGCGCAAGCGCATTGCCAACGATGACGATGTCCGGCGCGGGTGTCAGCGCGCTGGCGTCATAGCCATTCGTGACCATCACACCCAATGCTTCGAGCTGCTCGCTCATCGGCGGATAGAGATTGGCGTCAGCGCCGGTCACCCGCTGGCCAAGCTCAACCGCGAGACGCGCTACACCGGCCATGAAGGTGCCGCCGATGCCGAGTATGTGGACGTGCATGAGGACGCTCGCGTATCAGATGGGTACTGCGCCCAGCAGCGCATCGGCGATCACAAATAACTTGTTGACCAGTCGCTCGTAGCCGAACGCAAACAACAATCCGACTGGAAACCAGGTGCTCAGCGCATGGCGCAGGATGTGGGCCATGATAAGCAGATTGAGCAGCGCGATGATGGACAAAATCGCCAAGCTGAGTTCGCGCGGTAAGACGCGCGCCAAGACCATGGCCAGCAAGCCGACGCCAGCAATAAGCGTTCCGCAGCCCATCAATGCCGTCAGGGTCTGGAGCAGACGCCGACCATAGGACATCACGAATAAGAGCGTGCAAGTCACGGCGAAGAACACCGCGATTTCGACCACCGCCTTTACCAGCGGATGGGCAATAGGCGACAGCAATCCATAGACCATCATCGACAGCGCCAGATAACCGACCGTGGTCAACGCCAGCAACGCGCTTGACGGTGGGATATCCTGCGGCGCAAGTCGGAAAGTGCAGATGCCAGCGAAGGCACGTAGCAGGGATAACAGCGCGTGATTCATCGCCGCGCTGTGACCGCCAAAGAGCGTGCTGGGCAAGTGCTGCGCGATGTCACCACCGCGCATTGTGGTGCTGTTCGTCGAGGCGCGCGCTCACGCCACCGACGTGTCTTCCTTGGCGACACTGGGCGCACCATTCCCATAGCGGTTCTGTATGTAGTTATCGAGCAGGGCCTTAAAGTCACCGGCTATGTTCTCACCGCGCAGGGTGGTGAATTTCTCACCATCGACGAATACCGGCGCGGCGGGCGCTTCACCCGTGCCCGGCAGGCTGATGCCGACGTCGGCGTGCTTGCTTTCGCCAGGCCCGTTCACCACGCAGCCCATCACCGCCAAAGTCATGGCTTCAACACCAGGATATTGTTTGCTCCAGGCTGGCATCTGGGTGCGCACATAGGCCTGGATATCGCCCGCGAGTTCCTGAAATACGGTACTGGTGGTGCGCCCGCACCCCGGGCAGGCCGTGACCAGCGGCGTGAACGAGCGCATGCCCATGGTTTGCAGCAGCTCCTGGGCGACGATGACCTCCTTGGTGCGGTCGCCGCCGGGCTCGGGTGTCAGCGAGACGCGGATGGTGTCACCGATGCCTCGTTGCAACAGGATGCCCATCGCCGCCGCCGAGGCCACCATGCCCTTTGAACCCATGCCGGCCTCGGTCAGACCAAGATGCAGTGCATAGTCGCAGCGCGAGGCGAGTTCGCTGTAGACCGCGATCAGATC
>JANMJF010000622.1:0-3141 GCA_031371245.1 Pseudomonadota bacterium
CGTCTGATGGTCTTGAACAACCAGACTGCGGTGCTGAAAGTGGTCGAAGAGCTGGTCTATTTCACGCTCACCGTTACCGACAAGGATTCAACGGCGACGTCCCAGGGCCGCACCCTGGTTGAGACCGATGTGCACTCGGTGCCGGTCGGTCTGGTGATGGCGGTTACCCCACAAGTATCGGCCAATAGCGAAGTCACGCTGACCGTGCGCCCGACCATTTCGCAGAAGATAGGTGACGCTGTCGATCCTGGCCCGGGCTTGGTGACGGAATTGCGCGGTGGCTCAAGCAACATCACTAACCTTGTGCCGGTCATACGCGTGCGCGAAATGGAATCGGTGCTGAAACTGATCGATGGCCAGATTGGGGTGCTCGGCGGACTTATGCAGGACGACATGCGGGGCGGCAGCCGTGATGTCCCTGGCCTGTCGAGACTGCCGATACTGGGTGACATGTTTTTCCGCACCGAGGAGACCAACAAGCGCAAGACCGAACTGGTGGTGTTCCTGCGGCCAGTGGTGGTGCGCAGTCCGAATATTGATACCGACCTCAAGGACTACCGCGGCCTGCTCGGCAGTACGACATCGACCATTGCGCCCGTCGCCGCACCTGCGGCGCCGTGAAGCTGAGCCATGTTTCCTGTCGCGACCACCGCGCCTCTGCCGTCGCCGGCCACTGATGCGGTGATCATTGACGAGGCGCGATCATGAGTCTGTTGATGGACGCTCTGCGCCGCGCCGAGGCAGACAAGAAGGCGCAGGAAGAGCGTGCCGCGCGCGCCGCCGGCGGCGAAGCCGCAGCCAGTGGTGGTGCGGTCACACGCAGTTCGCCCTACAGCAATGCCAAAGACGACACGGTGCAAATCGACGGTCGTGCCCTGCAGGCGGCGGCGGCCTCGATCGCGGATTTCGATCTGCGCATCGACGACAACCTCGATCACAATCTTGCCATGGGCGGCCCCGCGGGTTTGAGTCTGGAGCCGTTGGGCACCAGCATCGGCAACGACACCGATTTTGGCGCGATAGACCGCGGTTCTGCCTACGATGTTGCCGAATTCGGCGGCAATTCAACCTTCGCCGGGCGTATCGAACGCCGCGAGCAAACCGCCACCAACCCCGCTGCGCGCGGCCTTGAGCGCGAGCTCGACGATTACCTTGATCGACCCTATTCGACGCAGCTACCGCGCGGCAGCTCGGGCACGGACGAGGGCGCGCTCGAGCAAGTCGCGGCCCACACCGTGGCCGGCGCGCAGACGGTGTTTCGTGCCGGTGAACGACCGCGCTCCGGGCAGCTGCTGACGCTCGCCGCTGCGATTACCATCTGCGCGGTAGTCGGTATCGCCGGGCTGGGCGTGTATTACGCTGGACTCAATCCGCTGCCGCGCGCGGTGCCCTCGCCGGACGTCGCGCGCGGGGTGGAGAAACCGCGTCCCCTCGCGCCACTGCGCGAAGCGCAAGCCACCGCGAGCTCGGAATTCCCGGCCATCGATACCGAGCGCCCGGCGGCGCTCGCTGCCGCAGCGGACACGACTGCGCCTTTGCCGGCCATCACACTAGCGCCGGCGCCAACCAAGCCGGCGCCGCGCGCCGCTGACCGGCCGGTGGTCCGGCCTAGGCGTGCCATGGTGTCCGCCGCGCCGGGTGCAGCGAATGAAGAAATCAATTCCGGCGAAGTGCGGATCTCGCGCAGCCAGACGCCGACGGCAATCGATGCCAGCCTGGCCAAGGCTTATGCCGCCTTCCAAGTCGGCGATCTCGATGCTGCAGCCAGGCTCTATGGCGCAGCGCGGGTCGCCGATCCCGGCCGGCGCGACACCTTGCTCGGTCTCGCTGCGGTCGCACTCAAGCGTGGTGACTTAGCGCGCGCTTACGATTACTACGCGGAGGTGTTGAAGCGGCAACCTCACGACCCGGTCGCGAGCGCGGCTTTATTCAGCATGACCGAAGCCGACGGCGAGTCCGGCGCCGCCCGCCTACGTCTGCTGCTCGACAGTCATGGCGACGCGGCCTATATCCACGCCGCGCTCGGCAGCTGGTATGCGCGACGGGCGCGCTGGGCCGATGCACAACAGGCCTATTTCGACGCCGTGCGCCTCGACGCCGCCAATCCCGACTACAGCTTCAATCTGGCGGTCAGCCTCGAACACATGGGGCAGGGAACTGCTGCCCTGGGTTATTACCAGAAGAGCCTCAGCCTGCGCGCCCACCATGGCGCGGGCTTCGATGCCCACACCGCCGAGGACCGCATCCGCGCCTTGTCCACGCCTGCTGCGCCATGACGGCCCGGCCATGAGCACGCCAAAACGATCGCTGCGCATCGGTGAACTGCTGGTCCAGAAGGGCGTCGTCAGCTCGGACCAGATCCGTATCGCGCTCACCGAACAACGTAAGAACCGCGATCACCTGGGGCGCATCTTGGTGCGTCTGGGCTTTGCCACCGAGGCCATCATCCTCGATGTGCTGGGCGGTGCCCTCGGCCAGCAAAAAGCCCAGCTCTCGCAGGTGGTGGTCGATTCCGAAGCCATCCGCCTCATCCCCAAGGACATGGCGCGGCGCTTCCACATTCTGCCGCTGACCTTCGATGCCAACAGCAACCGCCTGACGGTGGCGATGGCCGATACTTTCAACGTCGTGGCGCTTGATCAGATCGCGGCCCATCTGGGTGGTGCCGTCGAGATCGTGCCGCTGATGGCCGGTGAAGGTGACATCGAAAAGGCCATCGATCAGTTCTACGGTTTTGAACTGTCGGTCGACGGCATCCTGCGCGAAATTGAGACCGGCGAAATCGATTACGAGAGTCTCGATGCCGACAGCGCCGAATACAGTCAGCCGGTGGTGCGACTGGTCAACGCGCTGCTGTCCGACGCAGTCAAACGTGGCGCGTCGGATATTCATTTCGAACCCGAAGAAGGCTTCCTGCGTTTCCGTTATCGCATCGATGGCGTGCTGCGTCAGATCCGCTCTCTGCACAAGAACTACTGGTCGGCGCTGGCGGTACGCTTAAAAGTGATGTCCGGCATGGATATCGCCGAGACCCGCGCGCCGCAGGACGGCCGCATCACCTTGAGTCTGTCCGGTCGCCAGATCGATTTCCGCGTCTCGACCTTTCCGACCGTGCATGGCGAAAACATCGTGCTGCGGGTA
>JANMJF010000661.1:0-4292 GCA_031371245.1 Pseudomonadota bacterium
TCGCGATCAAAACCGCCACAGCGGCGGGCGGATCGCTATGTTCTTTAGTTTTGAGCGCTTAATATCGATTGCAACAGGTTACCTGTTGTGTCACTTCGGCAACCGCACGAACGCACTCACCCAAACTATGTTTATTTAAAGAATACGACGCTCATCTGAGGAGGGCTCTCATGCTGTCAGCATTACATACGTCACTGGACGCGCGATCGGAAAGTACTTCCCATATCGACTGCAGTGCGCTGCACGATCTGGAGCTGCGCTACGATCATGCCATTGGCATCCTCTGGAAATACATCGCGGGCCACTCCACGCCGTATTTCTCCCACACTCAACTAGACGACATTCGCACGGTGCAAAACGCAGTGCGCGATGGCCTGCACTTCGATTTGCCGCACTTCGACGCGGCCAAACTGAAATATATGGTGTTCGGATCCAAGGTGCCTGGCATTTTCAGTCTCGGCGGTGACTTGAAGTTGTTCAGAGATTTGATCGCGAGCCGCGACCGCCATGGACTGGAGCTCTATTCGCGCAAGGCCACCGACGCAATTTTCCATCATGCGGCCAACACCGCCGACGTCATGACATTCTCGCTGGTACAAGGCACGGCCATGGGCGGTGGTTTCGAAGCGACGCTGGCCGGCAATGTAGTGATCGCCGAACGCGGATCGCGTCTCGGCTTTCCGGAGGTGCTGTTCGGCCTGTTCCCTGGCATGGGTGCCTACACCTTGTTACGGCGACGGGTGGATTGTGCAACGGCGGAAAAAATCATCCTCAGTGCCAAGAACTACACGGCCGAAGAGCTTGCCGAGCTTGGCATCGTTGATGTGTTGTGCGAAGCGGGCGAAGGCGAGCACGCGGTGTACTCCTACATCTCACGTCAGGCCCATCGGCCCGGCGTGCTGGCGTTTCGCAGGGCGCTCAATCGCGCACGCGCTATCGATCGCAAAGAGCTCTATGCGATCGCCGACGAGTGGGTGGAGACGGCGTTGAATCTGCCGCATGAGAATCTGAAGCGTATCGACCGGCTGGTGGCTGGTCAGCGCAAACTGAATCTCGTCGTGGCCGGCGGCAGCGCAGCGTCCAAGGTCACCATCAAATACATCGCGAAGGAGCAGTAAGCGGCGCTCATTGCGCGGCGCGGGCCTGGCCTGCGCCGCGCATTCAGCACCATTCGATGACGATGCCGCGGGCGCCTGGCGCGTAGTTGCAGGTCAGCGGCGGCGACAGCCACTGCCACTCACCCGCGGCTAGGCGCTGCACGGCCGGCAAGCCGTCGATCTCGACGGTCATGGGTTGCAATGCTACGAGTAAGCCGTGAAATCCATAGTCGACACGCGACTCGGTGGCCGCCGTCGCGAGTTGATAAACCCGAAACCGTTCCACCTCCCAATCCAGTCGATGACCCGCCGCTAGCATCGGTGTGGCTTGCACGGTAGGCGGCCTGTCACGGGCCTCGGCCGCGACGAAGCGCACGACATCGCTGCCGACGTTCTGTATCTGGTGTACCAAAGGCGCGGCGCGGTGAGCGCGCGACACGGCGCTACCACAGACGCTGTGGCGGGTTACCGTGGGCTGGCCGGCAAGGGTTTCTGCCACGGCGACATCGCCTATCGCGCAGTAGACCGTGTCTTGGCAGTGACGGTGCCACAGCGTCAGCGCGCCGCGTGGAATATTGACGGTGTAGACCAGCGCGTAGTCGTTGCTCCATTGCACACGATGCAGCGGTTCGTCGTAGACCTCAACGTAGTTCTCGGCCGTGCTTCCACTCGCGGTCATAGCGACATTCTCCTCGCGCGGCGACAGAAGCTCGCAATCGCCGTTACCAACAGGGCTCAGCGCTTCGACTGCGGCTGATAGTCGCGGTGGGTATAGCCGGTATAGAGCTGACGCGGACGACCGATACGCTGGCTGGGGTCCTCGATCATCTCCATCCACTGCGCCACCCAGCCGACCGTGCGCGCTAAGGCAAACAGCGCGGTAAACATGGTGGTTGGGAAGCCGATGGCCTTCAAGGTAATGCCTGAATAGAAATCAATGTTCGGGTAGAGCTTCTTGTCGATGAAATATTCGTCCGACAGCGCGATGCGCTCAAGCTCCAGAGCGACGTCGAGCAACGGGTCGTCCTTGATGCCAAGTTCGCTCAGCACCTCATGGCAAGTCTGCTGCATGACGCGCGCACGCGGATCGTAATTTTTGTACACGCGATGACCGAAACCCATCAGACGGAACGGATCGTCCTTGGACTTGGCCTTCTCGATATAAAGTGGGATGCGCTCAACGCTGCCGATTTCGCGCAGCATATTGAGCGCCGCCTCGTTGGCGCCACCATGGGCCGGGCCCCACAGGCAAGCGATGCCGGCGGCGATACAGGCAAAGGGATTGGCGCCGGAGGAGCTCGCCAGACGCACCGTCGAGGTCGACGCGTTCTGCTCGTGGTCGGCATGCAGGATGAAGATGCGATCCATGGCCCGCGCAATGGTCGCGCTGACCTTGTATTCACCGGCCGGCACCGCGAAACACATGTGCAGGAAGTTGGCGGTGAAATCGAGATCGTTACGCGGATAGACGAAGGGCTGGCCGACCGAATACTTGTAGGCCATGGCCGCGATGGTCGGCATCTTGGCGATCAGGCGGCGGCTGGCGACCATGCGCTGGTAGGGATCGTTGATGTCGGTCGAGTCGTGGTAGAAGGCCGATAGCGCGCCAACCACACCACACATCACCGCCATCGGATGCGCGTCGCGGCGAAAGCCGGAAAACAGGTCGCGCAGCTGCTCGTGCAGCATCGTGTGGTGGGTAATGGCAAAGGTGAATTCGTCGTGCTGGACCTTGCTCGGCAGCTCGCCATTCAGGAGCAGGTAGGCCACTTCGAGAAAATCGCTCTGCTCGGCGAGCTGGTCGATGGGATAGCCGCGATACAGCAGCACACCTTCGTCGCCGTCGATATAGGTGATCTTCGATTCGCAGCTGGCGGTCGAGGTGAAACCCGGGTCGTAGGTGAACTGACCAGTCTGGGCATAGAGCTTGGAGATGTCGATCACACTCGGCCCGACGGTGCCGGCCATGATGGGGAAATCGTGGGTGCTGCCCAAGGTGTCGAGCTTGGCGATCGTGCCGGGCTGATTGTTGTTGTCCGTGCTCATGAAATACGCCTCTTGGTTCGTTGATCTGGGTAGCTGACCGACACCCGCGCTCCCCATGGTCGCCACGCGGACGCTCTGCGGCATCCTGCGTCCTACGTCGCTGGCCGTTGCAAGCTGCGAATCTACAATAAACCGCCAGCACTGCGATAGCTGGCGGCTACGCTTGCGAGCAGCCGCGCGCGGACTTTAGCGGCCATCAACCACGAAAAATTGACTTCGCGCGCCAGGAGTTCCATCGAGCGTCGCGACAAAGCGACGTCCGCCAGCAAAGATTCGAAATCGGCAGCAAGCGGCCGACGCTCAGACGTCCTGCATCACCAGCTCGATGACCGCCGCGCTGTCAGCCGCCAGGGCCACCGGCAGGATGGCATCGAACTCGGCGTTGTCGCTGACCCGTGCGCCGAACAGCCCGAAGGCACGCGCGAAAGCCGCGAAGTCTGGATTCACCAGATCGTTGGCGATACGGCGACCGGGATAACGTCGGTCCTGATGCATTTCTATGGTGCCGAACTTACTGTTGTTGAAGACCAGAATGAGCGGCTTGGCGCCATACTTGGCGGCGGTCGCGAGCTCCATGCCGGTCATCAGCATGCCGCCATCGCCGACGCAGCCGAGCACTTGACGCTGGGGCTCGGCCAGCGCGGCGGCAATCGCGCCCGGCACGCCCCAACCCATCGCACCATTGATCGGCGCCAACATGCGTCCCGGCCGGCGATAACTGCGATAGCGCTGCGGCCACAAACTGAAATTGCCAGCATCGACGCTGACGATGGTGTCCTGGGGCAACACACGATTGAGGCTGGTCATGACTTCACCGGGATCGAGTCCGCCTTCGACCTGCGGCGCATGGCGCGAAATCTCAAAGGCAAGGCGCAGGCGCTGGCACCAAACATCACGGCTTTCGTTCACCACCAGCGTGGTGGTGGCGAGCGCGGCCAGGGTCTCGCTGATGTCGGCGCAGATACCCAGCGTCGGCCGATAGTTGCGGCCAAGGTCGGCCTGGTTCGGATAGATGTGAATTAAATCGCGCACGCGCTGATCGGTGAACAAGGTGTAAGCACGCGTCGTTGGCTCGTCGAGCCGGGCGCCCACTACCAGCACACAATCGGCCTCGGCGACCGAGGTCCACAACTCGGGATGTGCATTCAG
>JANMJF010000673.1:0-4993 GCA_031371245.1 Pseudomonadota bacterium
CCCCCACAGGGGACCATAATCGCCCTCAAGTCCGCGTCCCACCCACTGTCAGGCTGTCGATCTTGATGGTTGGCTGACCGACACCGACCGGCACCGACTGGCCATCCTTGCCGCAGGTGCCGATGCCGTTGTCGAGCGCCAGATCGTTGCCGACCATCGATACCCGTGTCAGTACGTCGGGGCCGTTGCCGATCAGGGTCGCGCCTTTGACCGGTGCGGTCACGCGACCGTCTTCGATCAAGTAGGCCTCAGCGGCGCTGAAGACGAACTTGCCATTGGTGATGTCGACCTGACCACCACCGAAGCTGACCGCAAAGAGCCCGCGTTTGACGCTCTTGATGATCTCGGCCGGGTCACTGTCGCCGGGCAGCATGTAAGTATTGGTCATGCGTGGCATGGGGCGATGGGCATAGGACTGGCGACGGCCATTGCCGGTGGTCGCCACCTTCATGAGGCCGGCGTTATGGCGGTCTTGCATGTACCCACACAGACGGCCGCCTTCGATCAACACCGTGCGCTGACCCGGCACGCCTTCGTCGTCGACGTTCAGCGATCCGCGGCGCAAGGCCAGCGTCGCATCGTCCACCACCGTGCACAGCGACGACGCGACCTGGCTGCCGATACGTCCGGCAAAAGCTGAAGTGCCTTTGCGATTGAAATCCCCTTCCAGGCCGTGCCCGATGGCTTCGTGCAGCAGGATGCCGGGCCAGCCCGGACCGAGCACCACGGTCATCTCGCCGGCCGGCGCATCGATGGCGTCGAGACTGACCAAGGCCTGACGCAAGGCTTCGTCGGCGATATGCTCGGCACGGCCAGCGGCGAACAGTGCCTGATAACCGGTCCGCCCGCCGCCGCCATGGCTGGCGGTCTCGCGCCGACCATCACGTTCGACGATGACGGTGACATTGAGGCGCACCAGCGGACGCAGATCGGCGGCCAGTGTGCCGTCGGAAGTCGCCACCATCATCGCGCTGTATTGCCCGGACAGGCCGACCATCACCTCGCGTACGTGGGGATCGGCCGCGCGCAGCCGCGCATCGAGACGACGCATCAACGCCAGCTTGTCGGCGGCGCTGGTCTCCAGCAACGGGTCGAGCGCCGCGTAAAGCGCAGGCCCGCCGTCGTGGCTGGCGATGCGCACGTCACGCGCCTGGCCCTGGCGGGTGATGGCACGCGCTGTGCGGGCCGCTTCGAGCAGGGCCGGCACCGTCAGATCGTCCGAATAGGCGAAGCCGGTCTGCTCGCCGCTCACAGCCCGCACGCCGGCGCCCTGACGAATGCTGTGCACGCCTTCCTTGACGATGCCGTCCTCAAGGCTCCAGGCCTCGCTGCGAGTGAATTCGAGATAGACGTCGGCGAGGTCAACTTGGCGCCCGCAAAGATCGGCGAGCACCGTTTCCAGATCGTGAAATTCGACACCGCTCGGTGTCAGTAATTGGCGGCGGGCCTGGGCAAGGGCGGTGCTGGTCATGGCGCTGGGCTCGGTTGGGGACGCCGACAGTATAAGCGCCGCCGACGGCAGGGTGTCTGGGCGAGGGCCGTCAACCTGCGGCTGCGGATGTCTGCACGCGCGAGAAATCGAGCGCCTCGGCCGGGCGCGGCTCGCCATAGAAATAGCCCTGCATTTCGCGACAGCCTTCGGCCTGCAGGAAATCTCGTTGCTCAACGGTCTCGACGCCTTCGGCGACCGGCGTCAGATCGAGACTGCGCGCCAACGCCAGGATGGCGCGGGCGATGGCGACATCTTCGGCATCGTGCGGCACGCCACTGACGAAGGCGCGATCGATCTTCAAGTCGTCGATGGGAAAACGTTTGAGATAGGCGAGCGAAGAATAACCGGTACCGAAATCGTCGAGTCCGATGCGCACGCCGAGCTGATTGAAACGCGCGAGGGTCTCGAGCACGAGATCGGGATGCTGCATGGCCATGCTCTCGGTGATCTCGAGTTCCAGCTGCTGTGGGGCGAGGCCCTGTTCGTCAAGGATGGCGACCACGCGCTCGACCAGATCCCGTTCCAACAGCTGGCGCATGGACAGGTTGACCGCCACGCGTTCGAGCATCACGCCGGCATCACACCAGCGCCGAAATTGCGCACAGGCGGTGCGCAACGCCCATTCGCCAAGTTGCACGATAATGCCAGTCTGCTCGGCGAGCGGCACGAAACGCTGTGGTTCGATTTCGCCCAGTTGTGGATGGGACCAGCGCAGCAAGGCTTCCACGCCCAGCACCGCGCCGCTGTCGCAATCGACACGCGGCTGGTAGGCCAGCCATAACTGCTGATGGGCGATCGCGTTCTGCAAGCCGGCCATCAGCTGGGCCTTTTCCTGTATTTGATCGTGCAATGCCGTGGTGAAAAAACGGAAATCGTTGCGGCCGGCTTCTTTGGCGCTGTACACGGCCAGATCGGCACGCGTCAGCAGTTCGTCGGGTGTGCGGCCATCGGTCGGGAAACAACTTATGCCGATGCTGGTCGACAGCGTGTGTTCACGTTCGTTGACTGTGATGGGGCTGCTGATGCGGGTCAAAATCTTGCGTGCAATGGCAGCGATAACATCGCTATGCAGGGGACCTTCGAGCAATACTGCAAACTCGTCGCCACCCAGGCGCACCACCACATCGCCCTGGCGTACGGAGTGCGACAAGCGCGCGGCGGCGGCGCGCAATAGTTCGTCGCCGGCGGCATGGCCGTTGGAATCGTTGATGACCTTGAAGTGATCCAGATCCAGACACAGCACCGCCAGCATGTGCTGCTGACGTTCGGCGCGATAGATCATTTCCTGCAGTCGCTCGCGCAGAAAGGCGCGGTTGGCGAGTCCGGTGAGCGGGTCATGATAGGCCTGGTGGCGCAGGCGGCCTTCGTTTTCCTTGCGCGCAGAGATGTCGCAATTGGTGCCGACCAGGGTCAGCGTGCGGCCATCTTCGCGACGCGTCACCACGCGGGCGCGACTCTCGATCCATAACCAGCGGCCGTTGCTGTCGCGCACGCGATGGTCGACCGCATAGGCGTTGCGCACACCGCGCAGGGCTTCGCGATAGGCGCGTCGGATGGCCGGACGATCATCGAGGTGGGTGATCTGCATGAGCTCGCCCATGGTCGTGACAGTGACGCGCGCGGGGCCGCCCAGCATCTGCGACCAGTGTTCCGAGAGTTTGACCTCGCGCGTGCCAGTGTCGACCTCGAACAAGGCCAGCCGGCCCGCGACCAACGCGCTATTGAGTTGTTCACGGGTGGCGGTCATGGCGGTCAGGATCTGACGCAGTTCGGTGGTACGTTCGTCGACGACGGCGGCCAGCGAGGCATTGATCTCGGCCTCTACATCGGCGCGGCTGCGTTCCAGTTCGAGCCTTCGCGCGGTTTCGGACTGGCTGCGTCCATGGACGGCGGCCAGTTCGCGCGTCACCGTTTCGAGCGCAGCCGCCTTGTTTGAGGTCTCGTGCGCGAGGCGTCGAGCTTCGAGCAGCCAGCGCCCAAACAGGTGCGCGCTGCGCTGAATGCCGATCAGATAGATCACCAGCAGTGCGCCGATGCTGACAAATAGCGGCGTACCGCCGAGCAGAAAGCGCAGTGCTGCCGGTAGTACGGCAGCGGCGGCATACAGATGAAAGACCAAGGGCACCGGCGCCAGATAGGGCACGGCGGCCGAGGTCATGCCGGCGATCGCCAGCATCACCACGAATGACTGATCGAGTGCCGGCGATGTCAGCAGGACTTGCGCGGCCATGCCCCACAGCAAACCCGTCGTGACCGCACCGACGGCGAATGCACGCCCCCATTGGCGGCTGTCGCCGGCAATCGGCACACGGCGGTGGAAGGCCCGGCGCAGGGCGCCGCGTGCCAGTACCACGCTCAGCATGGCGGCCAACCAGCCACCGGCGTGCAGCGTGCCCATCTCCTGCCAGCGCCCGGTGGCCAGAATGAATGCCACCACCAGCGAGATCATTTCTCCAGCGCGCGCGTTGGCGTACAACAATTCGACCCCCGCATCGTCGCAGCCTAGGTTCGGCGCGATGGCTTGCGCATCGCACGCTGCCGCCGACTTCAGCATCGCGCGCACGCTGTGCGGTGGTACGGGCGACCGTGGTGGACAGCGCGTGGCGTTTCCATCGCCGTGGTCGAACTCCTATTGCTGAACAGTAAGGGAAGCCGTGAACGTCACCATCCTAGCGTAAACAAGGCGCAGCGTGCGGCCCACCCTGACATCGCGCGCAGACTCGCATGCGCTATCGGTCGCTTCAGGTCCAATCTGTTTGACACTGTCGGTTCAAGCAGTTAGTTTTGCCGGCTCTTATAATCCCACCGCATGTCAGCGAACACACCGCCGTGAGCACTGGATTTTCCCGTATCGATCGTCTGCCACCCTACGTCTTCAACGTCGTCGGTGAGCTCAAGATGGCGGCGCGCCGCCGCGGCGAAGACATCATCGATTTCAGCATGGGTAACCCCGATCAGCCGACGCCGCAGCACATCGTCGACAAGATGTGCGAGGCCGCGCAACGTGGCGACACCCATCGTTACTCGGTGTCGCGCGGCATTCCGCGCCTGCGGCTCGCGATCTGCAATTGGTACAAGAGCCGTTACGACGTCGATTTCGATCCCGACAAAGAAGCCATCGTTACCATCGGTTCCAAGGAAGGTCTCGCCCACCTCGCCATGGCCACCGTCGATCGCGGTGACGCGGTGCTGGTGCCGAACCCAGCCTATCCGATTCATCCTTATGGTTTCGTGATTGCGGGTGCCGATATCCGCCACGTGCCGATCGGTCCCGGTGTGGATTTCTTCGGCGAACTCGAACTCGCGATCAAGAACACCTGGCCCAAACCCAAGATGTTGTTGCTCAATTTTCCGAGCAATCCCACCGCGCAGTGTGTCGATCTGGAATTCTTCGAGCGTGTGGTGGCCGTCGCGCGCGAGCACAATATTTACGTGGTGCACGATCTGGCCTATGCCGATCTGGTGTTCGACGGCTACAAGGCGCCGTCCATCATGCAGGTG
>JANMJF010000674.1:0-1942 GCA_031371245.1 Pseudomonadota bacterium
ATCCTCATGGCCGGTGGCAACGAACGCGACTTGCGCGAAGCGCTGGTGGCGAGCACCCTCGCCCACCGCAGTCGTGTCGAACGGCTATGGCTGGAGAAACTTGTCGAACAGGGCTGGACGCTAACCGATGCCGAGGACGTACTGGCGCTCAGCATGAGCATCGCGCGTGGCTTCGCGGTGCGCGCCTTGGTCGAGCCCGGCCGCGAACGCTTCGCACGGCTGTGCGCACGCTGGGTGGCGATCGTCGCGGCGGCGGGCCTTGGCCCCACACTGGTGGCGGCGCGTGGGTCGATAGGGCCGGTCTAGAGTTCTTTGTAACAACCGTTGTAACGATGTTCGTGTGTGAACGTCGCAGGGGAAACCGTCTATGGGACTCAGCTTCGAACAGATCAAGGCCGCCTACCAACGCGAGGCGGCGGCGGCCGCCAAGGTCTATACCAAGGACGAGATCCCGATGTCCTGGGATTTGATCACCCCGGAGTGGTTGACCGACATCCTCATCGAGGCCGGCAGCGCGGCGTGTGTGACGAGCTTTCGCCTCGACCAGCAAGACGAAGGCACCGCCAGCCGCCGACGCATCTTCCTCGAATACAACGACGCCGGCCGCACCGCTGGCTTGCCGGCCACGGTGTTCGGCAAATCCACCCAGCATCTTGAGAACCGCTACATCATCGGCATGAATGGTGGCATCGAAGCAGAAGTCAGCTTCTATCAAGTGGTCCGGCCCACGCTCGATATCGACGCGCCCGTGTGTCTACACGCACGCTTCGACCCGAGCTCATTGAATTCTATTGTCATCATGCGTGACATGGCTAGTGACGTACAGTTCGGCGAATACTCCACGCCCATGACGCTGGAACTCGCACGCAGCCAGATGCGCGTGCTGTCGTCACTGCATGCCGCCTACTATGAAAGTCCGGAATTAAACACCACGCTCTCGCCGTGGAATACCTGGGAAGACTATTTCGCCATCACCGCCAAGGAGGCCGGTTTCGAACAGGCCTGCCAGCGCGGTTTCACCGAGGCGCGCTACGTGATCCCGCCCGACTTGTTCGCACACCAAGCGAAGATCTGGCCGGCGACGGTCGACGCCATTGCACTACACAGCAAACTGCCGCGCATGCTGGTGCACTCCGACGTGCATCTCAAAAACTGGTATGTCGCAGCGCCCGATCGCATGGGTCTCACTGACTGGCAGTGTTCATGCAAAGGCCATTGGAGTCGCGATCTGTCCTATTGCATCTCGACCGCGCTGAGCGTCGAACAGCGGCGCGCGTGGGAGCAGGAATTGCTCACTTATTATCTGGAGCTCATGCAAGACAAGGGCGTGCCGGCCATCAACTTCGACGCTGCCTGGCTCGCTTACCGCGCGCAGATGTTCGGTGCACTGGCGTGGTGGACCGGCACCCTCGGTCAACCGCCCGAGGCGCCGGCCATGCAGCCGCGCGCGGCGAGCATGACCTTCATCGAACGCATGGCGAACGCGGTGCACGATCTCGATTCCTTGAGTGCGGTAACGACCTTAAAAGAGCGTCTGTTCAGTGCTGGCACTCGATAAGGATCAGCCGTCGCCGACCAGTATCGCTGCGCTCCGGGCGCGCTTTCCCTGCGAAGCGGAAATCGATCGCGTGCTGACGCGCAAGATGACACTGCGGGCCGGCGCCGGCTATACCACGCAATCCCTGGCGACGCTGGTCGACGGCACAGCCGCTTTGATCCATACCCATATCGGCAACGATTTCACCATCAGTGCCGCGCGCTGGCTGACCGGCGGCGCGTCGAAACTACAGATGGCTTTCACCCTGCATTGGACGCCAGCAGGCAGCACCTCCCAGCAAACCGCCATGGTGCTGCGCATGCAACCGGCCGAGTCCTTGGTGGAGAGCAGTCGCCGGCGCGAGTTCGAAGTGCTGGCGGCCGTGCAAGGCGTGGTGCCCGTGCC
>JANMJF010000733.1:0-7928 GCA_031371245.1 Pseudomonadota bacterium
ACTCATCATTACCATTCTTGACGACTCGTTCCTCGAAGATCTCGGCAGCACGAACGGGACCTACGTGAACGGCAAGCTGGTCAAGAAGCACGCGCTGCGCAACGGCGACGTGATCGGACTCGGCAAGCACGAGCTCAAGTATATCAATGAGCATGCTACGGCCGACGACGAAGAGTTCGAAAAGACCATGATTATCCGGCCCGGCTCGGCCAGTGCTGCGGTCGAAGCAGCCAAAGCTGTGGAAAAGGCCGCTGCCCGCGCGCCCGTGGCCAATTTGGACCATGGCGCCGGTGGCTCGCCACGGGTGGCGCCGCTCAATCCGGTGGCGGGTAGCGGCATGCCGCTGGCCAAACTGCACGTTCTCAATGGCCCTATCGCTGGTAAGGAGCTCGAACTGACCAAGGCGCTTATCACACTTGGCAAACCCGGCACCCAGGTGGCCGTCATCTCGCGCCGCCCGCAGGGTTATTTCCTGACCCACATTGAAGGCGACGGCAAGAATGACAACTTCCCGATCGTGAATAGCATACCGATAGGTCCGCAGGCCTACGCCATCAAGCACGGCGACATCATTGAGCTCGCCAGCATCAAGATGGAATTCACGCTCCTCAAGTAAGTCTACCGACCCCTGCCGCGTTACGCGCGGCAGGGGCGTCAAGATCTCCGCCTTCTTCTGCCCACTGCGTGTTCCCCGCCCGACATACAGCCAGTGGCGGCTAGGGAAACGCCCGCCATGGCTATTTGCTTTCGTGCTCGAATACGCCGTCCCAATCGGCCGGCGGTGGCGACTTGCGGAAATACGCAACGCGTTCTGCATAGACCTTATAGGGCCCTGGCGATGGCGAGGAACGCTGGAGATTGACAAAGTTCAGCTCGGCCGTGTCCCACTGCTGGGCGCGATACAGACGCATGGTGTCTGCAAACAGCTTCAGTTCTTTCTTCCACTGCGGATCGAGTTCTTCGACGGGCACCAACGGCTCATAAATGGCCACCGGCTTGGCCTTGCCCTTGACCCTCACCCGGTCGAGTTCGCGATAGGCGTATTCGGGCACGGCGGCTCGGGTGGTCTCGCCCACAATCAGCCGCACACCGTATTTCTTGGTCAGGCCTTCGAGACGCGAGCCGAGGTTTACGGCATCGCCGATCACGGTATAGGCCATACGGAACGAAGACCCCATGTTGCCGACGTTCATGAGTCCGGTGTTCAGGCCAACGCCGATGCTGATCTCCGGCCAGCCGCGATCCCGAAACTGCGCATTGATTTCATCGAGCTTGGCGATCATGCCCAGGCCCGCCTCAAGTGCGTGGCGGGCGTGCTCGATGTCCTTCAGCGGTGCGCCCCAGAAAGCCATGATCGCGTCGCCCATGTACTTGTCGATGGTGCCTCGCGAATGGTGGATGACCTCTGTCATGGGCGTCAGGAACTGGTTCATCAGCGCGGCCAGATCCGCGGGCGACAGGCCTTCGGATAGGGTCGTAAATCCACGCACATCCGAAAACAGCACGGTCAGCTCGCGGCTCTCCGCCTCCAGCGAATATTCGGTCGGTGCTTTGGCCATCTCGTCGACCAATTCGGGCGGCACGTATTGCCCGAACAGACCTGTGATCTGCCGTTTGCCGCGGGCCTCGATGAAATAGCCATAGGACATATGCAGCAAGAACATCATCAGCACCATCATGATGCCCGAGGCCAGTGGCAGCACCGTCCGACCCATAGTCCAGACCAAGTGATTGAAACCGATATAGAGCACGATACCGCCTAAGGTGTAGAGCGTGGTATTCAAAGGACTGAACAGCACGCCGGCCAGAATCATACCGACGCCGACCACCAGCAGCATGAGCACCTCGGCGCCCATCGTGTAAGCCGGAAACTCCAGCATGGTGTTGTTCAAAATGCCGGCGATCAGGTTGGCGTGCACCTCCACCCCGGGATAGGCCTTTTCCATCGGTGTCGCGCGGAGGTCAAGCAAGCCCGGGGCGCTGGTGCCGATCAGCACGATACGGTCTTTCAAGATGTTGGGGTCTGCAGCACCTTTCAACACATCGGTCGCCGATACGTAGTGAAAGCTGCCCTTGCCGCCGCGATAGGGCACCAAGGTCCTGACGTTCTTGTCGACCGGCACGCCGAATTTGCCGACCATCAGCCATTCGAGTCCCGCATAGCCGCGAGCCTCGAACAACGGCTTCTCGAAGCGCGTCGCCACCGCATCAACACCCAATGCCCGCCGCGCCATTTCCAGTGACAGCGAGCCGTAATACTTATCGCCATAGCGCAGCAGCATAGGCACGCGGCGCACTACGCCGTCTCGATCAAGGGACGGGGTGAAATGCCCGGCGCCCAGCGCGCTCGCCTGCAAGGCCTTCAAGTTGGCGCCATAGCCGGTCGCCGACAGAAACTGCACGGCCTTGCCCTGAAAATCGGACTTCTCGAACATCGCCTCGGGCAGTTCGCCGATCTTGGCGATATCGGCGCCCTCGCCGAAATTGAAGTAGTAGCCAAGCACTACGTTGTACTTCTGGATGGTCTCGGCAAAGATGCCGTCGTAGTCGAGCTGTGGCCGAATTACGTCCAGACGATTGACGAACTCCTGATTGCTGTGCAAATCGCCCTTGGCGAGCCGTTCCAGGATCTTGAGGCCCGAACTGTCGTCCGCTTCGGCGAACACAATGTCAAAGCCGACCAGCTTGGCTTTGTATTGCTGGAAGAGGCTGTCGAGCAGGTGGGCGAGCTTGTCGCGCGACCATGGCCAGCGCCCTTCGGCGGTAAGACTGGTCTCATCGATGTCGACGATCACCACGCTGTCGTCGACCTTGCGCGGCATGGTCAACTCAAGGTGGCTGTCGTAGGCGAGATTCTCCATCTGCTCGATGAATTCAAATCGCCAAACCTCGGTGGCGTGCAGCAGGAATAAGACCAGTACCGCGACGCTCATCGCGACGCGGCTCCAGTTGTCTGTCAGTTTGCCGAGTATCGCCCCCACCTTGCGCTCCTCAGACCAAGGGCCCACACCAAGGCGGCCCGCAGTAACGACTACGTGACCGACCTGACGGCCACCTGTTGAAATCACCCCACACGACGCGCTCGCTGCCGCCCCCTAACGCGCCCAATGGGTTGCCAGATCTGCGGCAAAGGCCGCCAGGATGTCCTGCGCGGCCTGCCCCAGTGCCGCCGCACAACTCGCCATCGCGTCGTCCGGCAGCGTCACACTGCGCTGATAGGCGCGCGTGAATTCTGGAGCGTCGGTAGCGGCCCCGATCAGCTCAAATTCCAGACTGACGTCAGCCGTGCCCTTGTCCATTCCCCGCCGCTCGAACTTGCGAATGCGGCCGCGCACCGTGTACTTCGTATCGGCATTGGGCGAGGTAACGATGCGCCACGCGCCCCCTACGCGCAGTCGCTCGGCCAGCGCCTGCTGCAGCAGCAAGCGCGGGCTATCGACCCAATAATGGTAAGTGTACTGTTCAAGCGACGTGCCATCATCATGCGCATAGACCAGCGCCCGTTCGCCGTGCAGGCCGCTGGCGACAAACGGCGGCACGTAGACGATCACGCCCTCGCCCACACTGTTTTCAGTCGTGCCGGCGGTCTCGGGTAGACGGTAGAAATAGTCTTTGCGCGGCGTGGCAAAACTCCCGCAAGCGCTCAGCATCACACTCAGCGCGCCAACCAGCAGGCACACGAGCGAACGTTTCATTGCGGCCCCGGCTCGGCACTTTCGGAATTGCGCAACAAACGCGCCGGGTTGCCCCGTATGGTGCGCGCGAATTCAT
Source organism: Pseudomonadota bacterium (assembly GCA_031371245.1). Taxonomy (GTDB): domain Bacteria; phylum Pseudomonadota; class Gammaproteobacteria; genus JADJYF01. The sequence continues at coordinate 3,772 of JANMJF010000733.1, forward strand.
TGATGTTGCGCGTGCCGCCCTCGAGATTGATGAGGATCTGACCTAGATGTTCGTTGACGGTCTTAAGCGCGACCTGCAATTCGCGCATCGAAAGCCGCGCGGCCCCGAGCCCGGCGCTGACCGCGTCGCGGTTGTCCGTCGCCAAGGCATCGAGCGCCACCAGCAGTTTATCGGCCTCGGCACGACTGGTTTCGACCCGCGCAATCAGTTCGTTGAGGTTGACCGCCACGTCATCGACATGGCTGAGGATGTTCGTCACCCGATCCTGATTGGCGATGCTGAAGACCGCCTGCAGACCGCGCGCGCTTTCATCCAGTTGTTTGATGACGGCGATGGTGCCACCCAACACCTCTTTGTCCAATCGTTCGTGCAGCATGGTCACCAGCGGCGTCAGATCGTCGTGGCGAAATTTAAGGATCTCCTCGCTGACGGCGGTGATGCGTATATCCAGATTCTTGAGCACCGGCATGAGTCCGTCCTGGGACAGCTGTCGGAAATCGCCGGCGACCTGATTCAGCACCGACAACAAATCGGTCTGGCCCTGGCCAGCGATGAGGTCGCCGGGTTTGAGCGCGATGTCGGACTTACCTTGGCGGATATCGATGGTCACGGCCGAAATCAGTCCCGATGACGCCACCGTCGCGACACTGTCGCGCGGTATCTTCCAGCCTGATTGAACACTGAGTGCCAGCTTGTAGTGCATGCGCCCCGCCGTAGGCGCAGGCGTGATGGCATCGACCTGGCCGATGCGATAACCCTCGAAGAATACGCCGGTGCCGAGGTTGAGGCCGGCGACGTTGTCATAGACCACATAGTAGCTATCCGTCGGCCCGCTGCGCCCGCTGATGGCAAACAACAGCACCACCAACACGACCGCCATCACGACCACGAAACTGCCGACCATGAGGTAATTGACGTTGTCTCGCTTCATGCAGCGCGGGTCCAGGCCTTGAGGCTTTGCTAGCCGCCGGTCAGACGGCGCAGGTAAGCATCGGCATCGATTTCTTCTGGTCTAGGCCGACGGTTCAACAGATCTTGAATGCGCTCGTTGGAGGAATTCCTGACCTCATCGACCTTGCCCGCCAGCAGAATCTTGCCATGATCGAGCACCGTGATGCGATCGGCGATCTTAAAGGCGCTATCGAGCTCATGGGTCACCACCACCATCGACATCTGCATGCTGTCGCGCAGCTTCAGGATCAACTCGTCCAAGTCCGCCGACACCACGGGATCAAGGCCCGCCGAGGGCTCGTCAAAGAACAATAGTTTCGGGTCCATGACTATGGCGCGTGCCAGCGCTGCACGCTTGATCATGCCGCCCGACAACTGCGCTGGCATCAGATCCCCGAGTCCGCCCAGGCGCACCACTTCGAGCTTCATGCGCGCCATGATGGCCATGGTCTGCTCGTCGAGACGAGTGTGCTCGCGCAATGGCAGCATGACGTTCTCAAGCACCGACAGTGAGCCGAACAGCGCGCCACCCTGGAACGACACGCCCATAGTCCGGCGCAAGCCGTGCATCTGCGCGGCGCTGGCCGTGGTGATGTCTTGTCCCAATAGTCTGATGCTACCGCTGCTCGGCACATGCAGGCCGAGCACATGGCGCAGCAGCGTGCTCTTACCCGAGCCACTACCGCCCATGATGACCATGATCTCGCCAGACTCGACCACCAAGTCGACATGGTCAAGTATCAAGCGCGCCCCGTAATAGGTGACGAGCTGGTGGATCTCGATGGCAGGGCCAGTCACGTACGATTCAGGAAATAGGTAAAGACCATGTCGGCCAGCACGATGTAGGAGATCGACAACACCACCGCACGAGTGGTGGCGCGACCTAGACCCTCGGCACCGCCTCGCACCGAAAAGCCATTAGTCACGCCAACCACGGCGATGACCAATGCAAACACGCCACTCTTGGCCAGACCTTGCATGAGATCGTCGACGCCGATGAAGTGCGTGGTCTGATCCCAGAACGCGCGATAGCTCAAACCCAGTTCGAGCTTACAGAATAGCGCGCCACCAAACAGCGCCGCGAAGTCTGCGAACAAGGCCAGCAGCGGCACCATCACCAGCATCGCGACCAGCACTGGCGCGACCAGATAGCGGACCGGGTTGATGCCCATCACACGCAGCGCGTCGACTTCCTGGTTGATACTCATGGTGCCGATACGCGCCGCCAGCGCAGAACCGGATCGCCCCGCCACCAGGATGCCCGTCATGAGCGGCCCGAACTCGCGTGTCACCGATAGCGCGATGCCGAGCACGACCTGGGTCTGGGCGCCGAACTGTTTCAAGGTATGAATGCCCTGGATGGCGAGCATCACGCCGATGGCGAACGACAGCATGAAGATGATCGGCAGGCCGGCGAGACCAATGTCGACCATCTGTTGTACGGCCGCCGACCAACGCACCGGTTGGCGACGCAGCGCACCCCAGCCCAGCCAGTACAGACATTCGACACAGAGCGCGAGGTAGTAGCCGAACTCCTCGATCACATCGACACAGACCCGACCGAGGCGCTCGAGCGCGGCGACCAGCCGTGGCGGACTGACTTCAGCCATCCGCCGTGAGGCGCGCGGCAAGATCAGCGTGAATGGGGAACACTTTGTCGAGGCGCGCCAGTTCCAGCACGCTCATAGCCGCTTCGCTCACACCGATGAGACCGAAACGCAGGGTGTGCTTGCGGGCGAACTGAAAGCCCTCGACCAGACTCGCCACGCCGGAACTATCGATGTAAGACACACCGCTCAAGTCAACCAAGGTGTGATGGCCGCGGCTCAAACTGGCAAGAATGGTCTTGCGCGCCTGCGGCGAGCAGGACAAGTCGATGTCGCCCGTCAAGCGTACGATGTCGTAGCCACTCTCCTGCTGGACTGTATAGAGCATGGGTCAGGCGTCCTTGTTCGGTTCGATGCGAGTGCTTGATAACAACACCATGCCCGCTCGCCGCCACCGGCTTAAACATCCAGGCGCTTGGTCATGCGCAGGACATTGCCAGGGCGGCCGACGAGATGGGCGTAGACACAACGGTCCATCAGCTCCGCCATGAAATGTGTGCCCAGACCGCCGGGGCGCAGTTCGTCGAGAGAGCGCGCGCGTATGGCATCGATATCGACCGCTGGCGCGAAGTCCGTCAACACCACTTCGATCTCGTTTTCATTATTATAGATCTCCAGCACGATTTCACCCGAGGCGTCGCGTTTATAAGCATGCTCGATGATGTTCATACAGGCCTCGTTGACAGCGATCACCAGGTCGTTGATGTGCTTGGTCTGCAAGCCGAGTTGGCGTCCTGTCTGCGCAACGTGTTCGCGTACCCGCTTGAGCTCAGTGGCAGCGGCGGCAAAGCGCAGTGCCGGCACACATCGCGCCGCGCGTTCTTGCCGAGGAGGGACTTCGAGCAACATGAGCGTGATGTCGTCATGGGACTGATAACCTGCCGCGCGCCACGCCGTGACGATGGCCGCCAGACGCGCGTCGGCCGCTATGGCGCTCGCTGCGTCGATCAAGCGCTTGAGTCCCAGCGCGCCGAGTTCATCCGTGGTGCCCACCGCGCTTTCACTGATGCCGTCGGTATAGAGATAAAGCACGCCGCCCTCCAGTGAGATTTCCTCGGCGGGGAAATCCATGTCAGCCAACACGCCCAGTGGTGGAGCTTGGGCCGCGAATTCCAAGAAACTGCCGTCGGGCCGGCGCAGCAGCGCCGGCGGGTGGCCCGCATTGGCAAGTTCGAGCCGGCCACAACGCGGATCGAGGTAGCCGACAACCAGCGTCACGAACATGCCAAGCGTCGCTTTCTCGCAGATCTCTTCATTGACCTGCCGCAGTAGCGCGCTGGCGCCGCTGGCACTCTTGGCCAGACAACGCAGCAGACTGGTGGTCTTGGCCATCAGCAGCGCAGCGTTCATACCCTTGCCCGAGACATCGGCAAGGGCGAAATAAATGCGCCCGTCGGCGAGCGGCATGAAGTCGTAGAAATCACCGGAAATTTCACGCGCCGGCAGGTTTACGCCGTGCACCGCGAAGTGACCGCCCTCACGCTCGGGTAACAGGCTTTCCTGAATATGGCGGGCCAGTTCAAGTTCTTTGCGCACCCGTTCCTGCTCGACTAGCGCACTAGCCATGTGTGCGTTATGAATCGCGAGCGCCGCAGCGGC
>JANMJF010000738.1:0-4962 GCA_031371245.1 Pseudomonadota bacterium
TCAAGATCCGATCGTCGCGCCGCCGTCGATGACAAAGTTCTGGCCGGTGGTGAAGTGGCCGGCGCGCGAGGCCAGATAGACAGCGATGCCGGCGATTTCTTCGGGTTCGCCGATGCGGCGCAGCGGATCAAACTGCACGCGCCGCGCGAGGGTGTCGGGGTCTTCCCACAGCGCCCGCGCAAAGTCGGTTTTGATGAGCCCGGGTGAAATCGCGTTGACGCGAATATTGTGTGGGCCGTTTTCGACGGCGAGATTGCGCACCAGCTGCAGATCGGCGGCCTTGGAAATGCAATACGCGCCGAGCACGGACGAGCCCTTCAGTCCGCCGATCGAGGACACGATGATGATCGAACCGTCACGACGCGCGATCATTTCCGGCAACACCAGCTGCGCCAGCCAGTGGTTGGACAGAATGTTGACGTTGAGTATCTTCTCGAAGGCCGAATCCGGCAGGCCGCTCATAGAGCCATAGTGCGGATTGACCGCCGCATTGCACACCAGCACGTCGATCGGTCCGAGCTGGGCGCGGGTCGCGGCGACCAGCCGCTCGAGCTCGGCCTTGTGGCTGATATTGGCCGGGATGGCCACGGCGCCGCCGGCCTGGCCGACGGTGTCGGCATTGATGGCCGCGGTGACTGCCTGGCAGGCCTCGGCCTTGCGGCTGGAGATCACCACCTGCGCACCGTGGCGCGCGAGTTCAGCGGCGATGGCGCGGCCGATGCCCTTGGTCGAGCCGGTGACCAGCGCCACCTTGCCGGTCAAATCGAATAGCGTGCTGGCCATGAGTGTCGTGACTCCTCGAAGTTGAAGTTGACGGTCCGCCGCGACGCACGACGAGCCAAACCGAAAAGATAAGGGCGGCAAGATAAAGGAAAAGACGCCGCGCACAAACGGCCTGATCGGGTAAGCCCAGCGCCGACCACGCCCATCAAGTTTGTGATCGGGTTCCCTGGCGACGATTGTTTACCCGTTACCCCCTGGCCGAATGCGCTAGCATCGTGTCATCGCGCATCGGCCCTCCGCCCCGCGCCCCGTCGCCGGTCCGATCAGACCGAGCACCAGGAGCAACCATGAACCAACGCATCCCCTTCGTTCGCGCCCTCACCGTGGCCGCGCTGCTGCAGGCAGCTTTCAGCTTGCCGGCCGCCGCCGAAATCGTGACCGGCAATATCACTAATACCCGCGACGGTACCGACGCGCTGCTCAACATTGCCCCCGGCGCCACCGACAACAGCGCGTTTGGCAATGCAGCGCTCACAGTCTCGACTGCCATTGGCAATAGTGCTTTTGGCAGCCACGCCCTGGATCACAACACCACGGGCCAATTCAATAACGCTTTTGGCGCAGGCGCGATCAGCAGCAATACCGGCGGTGAAAGCAATAACGCCTTCGGCAGCGATGCCCTGGCCGGTGTGGCGATGACCGGCAGCGCCAATAGCGCCTTCGGCGACCAGGCTATGTTCAAGAACACCCGCGGTTCCGATAACGCCGCCGTCGGTGTGCAGACCTTGTTCAAGAACACCGTCGGCAGTTTCAATGCGGCGTTCGGCAATGATGCGCTGTCGTCCAATACCACCGGCAGCAGCAATGTTGCCTTCGGCCATCAGGCCTTGAAGGCCAATACCACGGCGATACGCAACGTCGCGCTTGGTGTCATCAGCCTCAACAAGAACACCACCGGTTCCAATAACACAGCGCTTGGCTATTCGGCGTTGAACGCCAACACCATCGGCCGCAATAACACCGGCCTGGGTGTCGGCGCCGGTGCCAGGATCACGACCGGCCGCGACAACATCGCCATCGGCTTGGGTGCCGGTTCGAAAATCACCACGGGCGGGCTCAATATTCAGATCGGTAATATCGGTGTGGCGGGTGACACCCTCACCATGCGCCTTGGTCGTCAGGGCATACAGCGCAAGACTTTCATCGCCGGCATTCGCGGCACCACAGTCAGTGGCGCGGCGGTGGTGGTGAACTCCGCCGGCCAACTCGGCGTGGTCAGTTCTTCGCGTCGCTACAAGCAAGACATCGCCGACATGGGCGAGGCGAGCAACCCGCTGCTCAAACTGCGCCCAGTGACCTTTCGCTACAAGGAAGCCGACGAGCACGGCCAGCACCCACTGCAATACGGTTTGATTGCCGAGGAAGTGGCCGAGGTCATGCCGGAACTGGTGGTGCGTGACGAGGACGGCCGGCCGGATACCGTCGCCTATCACACCTTGTCCAGCCTGCTCTTGAACGAATATCAGCAGCAGCATCGCGATATGCAGACGCTGGCCAGCGCGGCGCGTGACGCGCAGCAAGCCACTGCGCAACGCCTGGTGGGCCTTGAGCAGAAGCTCGCCAGTCGCGATCAGGAATTGGTCGCGCTGCGTGACGAAATGGCCAAGCTGACGCGCATGACCCAGCAGTTGCAGGCGGCCTTGCCGAGCGCCCAAGGGCTGGCCACCAGCCAACCCTGAGCTGCCACCGACACCGGGCGTGGTGTGCACCCGGTCTACCGGCTCCGCAACTGATCTGCCTTGGTATGTCCGTGCGATGATGACGCCCTCAATTATCGAGGACGACGTAGCGCCATGAGTCACTCCCTGTATCGCGCCGGCCTGGCCGGCATCCTGTGTGCGCTGCTCGCGCATATTCCCATGGTGTCGGCCGATACCGGCTTGGACGCGGCGCTGGCCGGCGCGCAGCGCAGTGCGGCCAATCGTGCGCGCGACGTCTATCGTCACCCCGCCGAAACCCTCGCCTTCTTCGGCGTGCAGCCGAGCATGACGGTGGTCGAGATCATGCCCGGCGGCGGCTGGTATACCGAGATCCTGGCGCCCTGGCTGCGCGAAAAAGGCAAGCTTTACGCCGCCCATTTCCCCACTGATTCCACTGCCGACTACCCGAAGAAAGCCATCGCCGCCTTCACCCACAAGCTGGCCGCCGAGCCGGCGATCTATGACCGCGTAGTGGTGACGCCCTTCATGCCGCCGACGGTGGTGGATATCGCGCCGCCAGCCTCGGCCGATGTGGTGCTGACTTTCCGCAACGTGCACAACTGGCTGAAGGACGACGGGGAAGTTGCAGTGTTCAAGGCCGCCTTCGCCGCGCTCAAGCCGGGTGGTGTGTTCGGCGTGGTCGAACATCGCGCCAAGCCAGGCACCACGCGTGAGCAGTCGCTGGATTCCGGTTACACCACCGAGCAGCTCGTCATTGATGGCGCGACCTCAGCCGGCTTCGTGCTGGAGGCGAAGAGCGAGATCAATGCTAATCCGCGCGACACCAAGGACTACGCCAAAGGCGTGTGGACCTAGCCGCCGAGAAACGCGGCAGGCGAGCAGGATAAGGCCAAGTATCAGGCCATCGGCGAAAGTGATCGCATGACCTTGCGCTTCCGCAAACCGGCCAAATAAGCAGCCCGCCACTGCCGAGGGAGCACACCATGATCACCACGCTGGAAATGGAGAGCACCGAACTGTTGCAGCACTTGATCCGCAATGCGTGCGTCAACGACGGCACACCGGACTCAGGCGGTGAACGCCGTAACGCCGATCTATTGGCGGATGTGCTGACTGGCGCGGGGCTGGAAGTACAACGCTTCACGCCCCATGGCGATCGCACCTCGATAGTGGCGCGTATCGAGGGCTGGGATCCGAGCGCGCCTAAGGTCTGTCTGATGGGGCATACCGATGTCGTGCCGTTCAACGCCTCCGGCTGGCGCCAAGACCCGCTGGGCGGCGAGTTGATCGATGGCGAAGTGTGGGGCCGGGGCGCGGTCGATATGCTGAATCTGACGGCCTCGATGGCGGTGGCGGTGCGCCATCTCGCGCGCAGCGGTTTTCGTCCCCGTGGCGATCTGATCTATTTCGGCGTGGCCGACGAAGAGGCGATGGGCACCTGGGGCGCGAAATGGATGTGCGAACACCATTGGGACGCGATCGCCTGTGACTATGTGCTGACCGAGATGGGCGGCTGGTCGGTGCATGGCCCCAACGGGCACAAGGTCGGCATCTCGGTTGGCGAAAAGGGCCTCGCTTGGCGGCGTCTGCGTATCAAGGGCACACCCGGCCATGGCTCCATGCCCTTCGGTGCTGACAACGCCTTGATCAAGGCCGCTGAAGTGATCCGGCGCCTATCGGTGTATCGGCCACGGGCGCGCATCGACAACATCTGGCGCGCGCAGGTCGAAGCGGCGAATCTGCCCGACGATATCAAAGCGGCCCTGGTCGATCCCGAGCGCATCTGGGCGGCTTGCGAGCACTTGCCGCCGGCCACGGCCAAACACGTTCACGCCTGTACCCATACCACGTTCTCACCAAACGTCGGCCATGGCGGCGTGAAGACCAATATCATTCCTGATCTGGTAGAACTCGACATCGATATCCGCACCGTGCCCGGCACGACTGCCGAAGACGTCAACGATCATCTGCGCGAAGCGCTGGGTGAGGCCTTGTTCGCAGAGGTCGAAGTGCAGGCGATGATCGATCACGCCGCGAGTATCTCGTCACTGGCAACACCCATGTGGGAGGCACTGACGCGCCAGATGCAGGCGGTTTATCCCGCAGCGGAATTTCTGCCCCAGCTTCTGATCGGCGGCACCGACGCGCGTTTCTTCCGCGATAAAGGCGTGGTCGGCTACGGTACGGGGTTGTTCGAGCAGGGTGTGACCTTGGAAGAATTCGCGTCGCGTTTTCATGGTCACAACGAGCGCATCGATACCACCTCGCTCGGGCTGTGCGCCAACTTGTGGACAGGGGTGGTGAAGGACTTGCTCGGCTGAGGCCGATCTACCAGCGCGATAGACCAGGAGCACGGCATGCGTCTCGGAGACGAAAACGAAAGCAGTAACGTCGAAGACCGTCGCGGTGGCGGTGGCCGGCGTGTGGGCGGCTTGGGCATAGGCGCGGTTGCCGTGGCACTGGTGGTGAGCTATTTCACCGGCATCGATCCGCGCACCCTGCTCGGCGTGGCCGAGAA
>JANMJF010000756.1:0-5024 GCA_031371245.1 Pseudomonadota bacterium
CCCCCAACGCGCGTGCGCGCGCGAGCTTCTCGTCGCTGCTCGACGTGAGTATTACGCGCGCACCATGCATCTTCGCAATCTGTAGCGCGAACAGCGATACGCCGCCGGTGCCGAGCACCAGCACCGTCTCGCCGGCCCGCAGACGGCCCTTGCTGACCAGCGCATGCCAGGCGGTGAGTGCCGCGCAGGGCAGGGTAGAGGCCTGCGCATAACTCCAGCCGACCGGCATCGCGACCGCGCCTTCCTCGCTAAGCACGGCGTGTTCGGCAAGCATGCCCGGTTGCCGACCACCGAGTGCGGACTCCATCACTGCCGGCGAAATATTGCCGGCATTCCAGCGCCCGAAAAACGTGCCGGCGACTTTATCACCGAGCGCGAAACGCGTGACACCTGGCCCGATCGCGACCACATCGCCGGCGCCGTCGGAGCACGGCACCAGCGGCCAGCGGTCTTGATCCACATAGCCGAGTACATGCAGCAGATCGCGGTAGTTGAGCGCTACTGCGCGCACGCGCACGACAATGTCGCGCGGGCCGGGCTGCGGCGTGGCAAGTGTGGCGGCGGTCAAGGCGTCGATGCCGCCGTTCGAATTGATCTGCCAAGCGTTCATGGGCGTTCTCCGTTCAGGTTTCGCGCGACTATACATGACCCAGCTCGGTTCTTTGACTCGACTCCCGGCATGACCATGATTACCTTGGCACTCAGCCAAGGATGAGGAATGACTATGTTGACTTCGAGCAGCGGCAAATCGGTGCAAGGCGTGGGCTTGGCGCAGCTCTTGCTGCTGACTGCGGTGGTCGGCCTGGTGCTGGCCATGCTGCAGGGCTTGACTCACGTGACTAGCGGCTACGGTATTGAAGACTTTCTCGGTTGGGTCGATCAGGGTGCCATCGATCAGATGAAGGCGCTGTGGCAGGACACCTTCACGCGTATCGCCTTGCCGGGCCTGCACTGGGCGCCTCAGCTCTATCTGATCATCGACACCGCAGTCTTCATGCCGCTCTATGGTTTGCTGCTGCTGGCGATTGGCGACTACTTTGCCTACCGGGTGACGCGACGCTTCACGCTGCGCTGGGCGCCGCTGCGTTGGTGGGTATGTCATCAGTTCGGCGCGTTGGCGGGTGTGCTGCTGCTGGTCGACTATGTAGAAAATGCCGTTGGCTTTGCGCGGCTCGACGCACTGTGGATGTTTTTCGTCAGCTTGGTCGTGCAGCTGTTGGTGGCACGCGCTCTGCTCAGCCCGACATCGCGGGTTTTGCCCGGCAATTCGGCTGCGGCGCGCCACGTCTGGTGGCGCGATAAGCGGTGTGATCTCGGCAGTTTATTGTTCGCCGTGGCGCTGCTCACAATCGTCATCTTGGGTGGGATTTTCGCCCTTCAGCACGCGAATTTCCTGCCGGATCCGGGTTGTGATAAGGACAGTGGCTGGTGGTTCTGGGGTTGCCAGGCCCATTCGTTCAAGACGCTGTTGATGGGGCTGCTCGCGGCCGATTTCATCGCACTTAGCGGCTGGCTGCTGTTCGGGCCGCCGGCCGATGGCGATAGCGACACCGGTGTGGTTGCTTACCGGCGCGCGCTGGTCAGCGTGGTGTGGCGTTCGCGCTATGTGCTGCTGGCGCTGGCCATCGTGGTGATGTTGCTGTTGGTCATGGATCAGGGCCGCGATGTGATCTACGCGGTGGCCGCTTCTACCTCGAATCTCGAAGGCGAATTTGCTTTCCGCGATCTCCTCAATAGCGCCGTAGTCGTGGCGCTGACGAATATCTCTTTATGGACATTCGGTTTCGCCTGCTGGTTGTGGACGCGCTGCGCGGTGAAAGTCCGCGCGACGGCCGAGAGCCGCTGCGTCGCTGGCAATGCCGATATCGAAATATTCGCACGGGATTGGGCACGTGCCCTCGGTATCGCCCCGTGCCTGGTCGCTGTGCTGATGTGTGTGGCGGCCATGAGCGATGCAGTCGCGGCGGCTGCGTCGGCGACGGGACCGGTAAAATGGGGTGCGATTGTCGGACTATGCGCCTTCGTTTTTGTCGTCCTGGCGGGCGGCGTTGCTTTCGTACTGGTCCGTATCCGCGACGATGGAGATAAAGCGGACGCGGGCGGCGGTGGATATTTCGATTGCGCCACCGTCCAGCAGACGGTGGCGAACCCGCATTATCGACTGTTCGCATGGATCAGCCCGATGTGGCTGCCGATCTTCGCGCTGGTGCTGGGCCTGACCTGTCGCTATGTGCAGCTGCTAAGCGCGGCCCATGGTTTTGCACTGCCCAGTCTCGCGCTGGCGATCCTGCTGTTCGAGCTGAGCTTCTGGCTGTCGCTGGTGGGATGGTTGTCACTGTACGAACAAAGCAAGTCCGTGCCGTGGGTGTTGTTCATGCTGATCCTGATGGGCGCGCTGGGCGTGTTCGGCTGGACCGACAACCATGTAGTGGCCGGTGCGGTGGACGATGCAAGTGCCAGCATCCCTCTCCCAGGTCTCGCCATGTTTTATCAGACCGTGAAAATCGCCATGGTTGTTTGCGTGGCGCTGGCCCTGTTGTTGAGCGGCTTACAGCGATCGAACGGGGGTGCATTACGGCGCAGCAAGGTCGCCGTCGTCGTCGCAGGTGTCATCGGCGCGCTGGGATGGATCGTGAGTCAAGCCAATAGTGCTGCGATGCCGATCCACGCCGACCCGCTAGCCACGCAGCAAAGCGCGGGCAGCCATGGCGCATCGGCCAGCATGGGCTCATCAGCGCCTGCTCGCATCAAACTTGATCAGGCCATCGCAGACTGGTTGGCGCAGGTCGTGCGCGGGGCAGGCGCCCATCGGCTAAGTGACGGCACAGAAGACCTTCCGGTCTATTTTATCGCCGCCGAAGGTGGTGGCATACGCAGCGCCTACTGGACCGCCAGCGTCCTTATGCAACTCTCAGCGCGGATTTCGAATTTTGACGAGCGCACCTTCGCCATGTCCGGTGTCTCGGGCGGCAGCCTCGGTATCGCCGTGTATCGAGCCTGTCGCATGCGCGCCGCCGCCGATAAGGAACACGACATCGAGCGATGTGTTGAGCGTTTCGGCCGCAGCGATCTCCTGTCGCCCTTGCTCGGCGCCTGGTTTTTTGAGGATGGCGTGGCGCGCTTTCTTCCTCAGCATTGTTCGACACCCGGCTGCGGCTTCCTGTCGCGCGGTCTGTGGTTCGAATCGGCGATGGTGACCGCCGTGCCGGAACTCGCCCAGGGCCTGCTGGCTGCGCGCGCGGAATTGCTCAAGCTGGGACGCAGTCACGTGCCCTATGTGTTATTGAACAGCACCTGGGTCGAGACCGGTGAACGCGCCATCGCCAGTGAACTCGCGATCACGTCCGCGAGTTTCCCCACCGGCCGCGATCAGCTCAGCTATCTTGGCTTCGATGATCTGGCGTTGGTCACTGCCGCCCACAACAGCGCCCGCTTCCCGTTCACCAATGCGCTCGGCGCAGTCAGAAACTGGCGCTCTCATTGTGCCCAGGAGCCACCCGTCGGCAATTCAAAGCGCGACGCCTCGGTGGCGAGCGACAAGCTGGTGATCTGCGGGCATCTCGCCGATGGCGGCTATTTCGATAACTCCGGTGGGCAGGCCGTAAGCGACGTGCTGCGTGCTTTTTCGCGCTGTCTGAGCGGCGCCAATGCCCGCTGCAGCGGGCCGGGTTTCGAGTTCATGGAAAACAAGAATCTGCGCCTGCGCCCGGTGGTGTTCCTGATCCGCAATGGCGTCAAGGCCGATCGGGTGGTGACCGCGACCGGTTCGCCTTCCTATCCAGGTGACAAACATTGCACGGCCGTTCTACAACCGCGCGCAGCCGACGTCGCGCCGCTACCGCGCAAGATTTTAACGGCCGAATTAGACCGACCTCGTTGCGCCGGTAACGCGTCCTTGTTCGTGGATCTGCTAGGCCCTTTGATCGCGGCCTTGAATACCACCGGCATCGGCGCCAATGGTCGTCTGGCCGGTGTCCTGCCGGGCAAAGTTCCGCTGCCCCAAGGCGTGGAGGTCAAGTTGCTCGATCTCAAGCAGGCCGGCGTTTTGTTTCCGCTTGGTTGGCACCTCTCCATCGCGGCACAGCGCGGCATGAAAGACCAGAGTGAACAACTCGATCTCAAAGACTTCGAAACCCCGGCGCCATGACCTCACCTATCGCCCTGCGATATACTCCAGCCATGTCGAATACTCCCGCACCCGCCAAACCTTCCGCGTCGGTCGTCGTCGTACGCGACGGCACCGATGGGCTCGAAGTCCTCATGCTCCGTCGCAACGAGAAGATTGCGTTTCATGGTGGCGCCTGGGTATTTCCTGGCGGCCGCGTCGATGCAGAAGACGGCGCCTATGTAGCGGGCGCGGAACTCGAGGTGGCGAAACGCGCGGCAGTGCGTGAAACGATGGAAGAAACCGGCCTGGCCGTGACTAGCGAGGTGATGTTGCCCTTCGCCCATTGGACCACGCCGGTCGAACTGCCCAAGCGCTTCGCGACCTGGTTCTTCGCCGCCCCGCTCATGGGTGCCGACGCCGTGCGCATCGATAACTCGGAGATCATCGACTACCGCTGGCTGACACCTGCGGCGGCGTTGGCGTTACGGGCCGCAGGTGAGTTGGAATTGCCAGCGCCGACCTATGTCACCCTGCTCGGCTTCAGCGTCTTGCTCACTGTCGATGCACTGGTCGCCCATCTGCATAAGGGCCAAATACAGCACTTTCTGCCGCGTCTGGTGGCCATTGACCATGGCCGCTGCACGCTTTATCGCGAAGACGCCGGCTACGAATCCCTCGACTTCAACGCCCCCGGCCCGCGTCATCGCCTGGTGATGAAGGCGGGCGACTGGCGCTACATCCGCGAGTTCTGACCTGCCTGGCTCAAAACACCACAGGCAGTTCCAGATGCTCGGCATAGATGAAATGACGATGGGCCAATAAGGCCGGGCTCAAGGCAGCGGCGATCAGCGGGTCGGCATTGCCGTAGATATCCGGGTGACGAAACGCGCTTGCCATCGGGCACAGCTCGGGCGGC
>JANMJF010000194.1:0-12235 GCA_031371245.1 Pseudomonadota bacterium
ATCTTTGACGCCCTGGGCATCTCACGCATGCGCTTGTCGGACAGTGCCATCCGCGAAGGCGTCCTCTACGATCTGCTCGGCCGCATTCATCAGGAAGACGTGCGCGAACGCGCCGTCGGAGAGCTCGTGTCGCGCTATCACATCGACCGCGCTCAGGCGGCACGTGTCGAAACGACCGTCATCGAATTACTGCGCCAGGTGGCGGCGCCCTGGGGCTTGGCCGGCGAAGAGCACGAGCGTCTGCTGCGCTGGGCGGCGACGCTGCACGAGATCGGTCTGTCAGTGTCCCACAGCCAGTATCACAAGCACGGCGGTTATCTACTCACCTACCTCGACATGCCGGGCTTTGCGACCGGCGAGCAGCAACGTCTCGCCGTGCTGGTGCGCAGTCACCGTCGAAAGGTGCCGCTTACCGATCTGCACAAACTGCCGGCGGCACACCTGGCGCGCGTGCTGCGCATGGGCGTGCTGTTGCGCATCGCCTGTGTGCTGCACCGCCGCCGCAGCGAGGAAGTTACATCACCGATCGAGGCGAACGTTGAGAACGGCACACTCAAGCTGCGTTTTGCCCCGGACTGGCTGGATGCCCACGCACTGACCCGCGCCGACCTGGAACAGGAAGCGCTTTTTCTCAAAGCGGCGAATATCAAGCTGAAGTTCAGATAACGAGGAACAAGCGCTTCGCTCAACTCCCGGCTAAATCGTCCAGCAAGACCTGCTGCGCATCGCGCGGCCGCGCCGTGCCGGGTTTCACCCGCGCATAGGTGCCATCGCTGCGCAACAGCCAGGCGCGGGTGTTGTCGGCCAGATAGTTGTTGATGCACTCCTTCAAGATACGCTGGTGTAGACGCTTGTCTTCGACCAGGAAGCAGGTCTCAATGCGATTGAAGAAGTTGCGCCCCATCCAGTCGGCACTGGAGAGATAGATCTCGTCCTCACCGTCGTTATGGAAATAGAACACGCGGGCGTGTTCGAGGAAGCGGCCGACGATGGAGCGCACCCGGATGTTCTCCGACATGCCGGCCAGTCCCGGCCGCAGCGCGCATACACCACGAATGATCAGTTCAATCTTGACTCCCGCTTGGGAGGCCTCGTAGAGCGCGTTGATGGTCTGCACTTCGGACAGCGCGTTCATCTTGGCGATGATGCGGGCCGGCAGGCCCGAGCGAGCACGCCGCGTCTCGCGCGCAATGAGTTCGAGGATAGTACTGTGCATGGTGAAGGGCGATTGCAGCAGCTTCTTCAGTTTGCCGGCACGGCCGGGCGCGGTCAGCATGTGGAAGATTTTCTGCACATCGACGCCGATGGTGTTGTCGCAGGTGAACAGACCGTAATCGGTATACAGGCGCGCGGTGCGCGGATGGTAGTTACCGGTGCCGAGATGCACATAACGGCGCAGCAGCTTGCCCTCGCGGCGCACCACCAGAATCATCTTGGCATGGGTCTTGTGGCCGACGATGCCGTACACCACATGGGCACCTGCTTCTTGCAGGCGGGTGGCGAGCTCGATATTGGCCTCTTCGTCGAAGCGCGCCTTGAGCTCAATCACGACCGTCACTTCTTTGCCTTTGCGCGCGGCCTCAAGCAAGGCTTCCACCACTGGTGAGTCGGGGCCAGTGCGGTAGAGCGTTTGACGGATCACGAGTACCGCCGGATCGCGCGCCGCCTGGTAGAGAAAGTCGGTGATCGGCGCGAAGGACTGGAAGGGATGGTGTAAGAGCAGGTCGCCACGGCGAATCACGTCAAACACATCGCTGCCCTGGGGCAGGCGCGCCGGCCGGCCGGGAATGAAGGCGGGAAACTTCAGATCAGGCCGCTCGATCATGTCGAACACCGCCATCAGCCGCGTGAGATTGACCGGGCCGTTGCAACTGAAGATGTCGGGGTCTTGCAGATCGAATTCCTGGCGCAGCAAGGACACCATCTGCGCCGGGCATTCGGCCGCCACTTCCAGACGCACGGCATCGCCGAAGCGGCGCTGGTGCAGCTCGCCTTCCAAAGCCTGCAGCAGATCTTCGACTTCTTCGTCATCGACGAACAGATCGCTATTACGCGTGACGCGGAACTGGTAACAACCCTTGGCCTCCATGCCGGGGAAGATGTCGTCGACATGGGCGTGGATGATCGAGGACAGGAAGACGAACTCGTGGGGGCCGTTGGCGAATTCCTCTGGAATATTGATGATGCGTGGCAGCGAGCGCGGCGCTTGCACGATGGCGATGACGCTATTGCGGCCGAAGGCGTCGGTGCCTTCGAGCGAGATCAGGAAATTGAGACTCTAGTTCAGAATGCGCGGAAACGGGTGGGAGGGGTCGAGCCCGATCGGGCTCAGCATCGGCAGCAGTTCGCGGTTGTAGTAGCGCCGCACCCACGCCGCCTGGCGGGTGTTCCATTCGCCGCGTTTTAAAAAATGGATGTTCTCGTCGGCCAGCGCCGGCAACATCACTTCATTCAAGACCCGGTATTGCTCGGCGACCAGCCCATGGGCGCCACTGCTGATGGCGCGCAGCTGTTCGGGCAGAGACATCTGCTCGGGCCCGGCCTGGCCGGCGCCAAAGGCGACTTGCTCTTTGAGACCGGCGACGCGGATTTCAAAGAACTCGTCTAAGTTGCTGCTCGCGATGCACAGGAACTTGAGCCGCTCAAGCAGCGGATTGCTGTCGTCCTTGGCCTGTTCGAGCACACGTCGGTTAAATTCAAGCAGGCTCAGCTCGCGGTTGCTGTAGAGCTCGGGGTCGCCGATCGTCAGCGCTTTCGCGTCGACAGGAGATGGGGATAGCGCTCGCTTCACGGTCAGGAGTGGGTCAGTCGAGGTGCAATTTAACGGTCGAGTCATTATCATCGCCCGCCCATCCATAACACTGCAAGCGCGCACTAGCGGCATCTGAATCATGGTCAAAAAAACTGGCAAAAAAGCCCCCCGTGCCGCGCGGCCACGTAAACCAACGATGGCCGAGCGCGCCGATCGGCACGCGCTCTACGAGGCCGCCGTGCAATGCGTCGAACACGAGATCGACTTCGTCGATGTCGAGTTCAAACGCCTGCGTGGCCATCGCGCCAGCACCTTGCGTGAAGACTTCTGCGGCACCGGCAATACCGCTTGCGAGTGGGTGCGACGCAGGCCAGGCAATCGCGCTATCGGTGTTGACCTTGACACCGACGTGCTGGACTGGGGCCGGGTGCATCATGTGGCGGGCCTCACGCTCTCCCAACGTCGCCGCCTGACCCTCATCGAGGGGGATGTGCTGAAGATAAGTGGCGAGCCGGTGGAAATTCTGCTGGCCATGAATTTCAGCTACTGGTTATTCCGCGAACGGCCGAAGTTGCGTGAGTATTTCAATCGCGCGCGCGCCAATCTGACCGATGACGGGGTGTTGTTCCTCGATTGTTTCGGCGGCTACGAGTCCTTTCAGGTGCTCAAAGAGCATACCGAGCACAAGCGTTTCACCTATACCTGGGAACACGCCAGCTACAATCCGATCAACGGCGAATTCCTCTGCCATATCCATTTCAGCTTTGCCGACGGTTCGCGTTTGAAACAGGCCTTTACCTATGAATGGCGGTTGTGGACTCTGCCGGAGATCCGCGAACTGCTGGTCGAGGCTGGCTTCAGTCGCACCACGGTCTATTGGCAGGGCTGGGACGAGAAGGAACAGTCCGGCAGCGGTGATTTCACCCCGGTCGAGGTCGCTGATCCCGACGCTGGCTGGATCTGCTACATTGCCGCCGAAAAGTAGGCTGATCAGGCCATGATCTGGCCCGCGCGCCAGGTGAATTCACCGTTACGTAATAAATCGCCCTAACAATCGGACCCGCCGGGTCCAACCCGCGAGCAAGCGGCTTGTCTATGTCACAGCATCCCGAGTATCGACGCTCAGGCGCCCCGCCTGTTCGTCGCCGTGACCGCTGGCCCCTGCCTGCGCCCGCTAGTGCGAGGCTGACGTGACGTCCTCGAATCGTGCTGATCTTTTATCGCGCGAGGGCTGGCGTCTGCTTAAGGACCGGCTGTTCGCGGCCGTCATGGCCATCGGCGGCATTGCCGTGCTCGTCGCCATCCTGCTGATTTTCTTTTACCTGCTCTATGTGGTGCTGCCGCTGTTCAAGGACGCGACAGTCAAGCCTCACGCGAGTTTCGACCAGACGCCGGCGCCCACCGCGCTGCTCGGGCTTGACGAATACGCGGAGACCGGCTTCGCGGTCGCGCCCGACGGCCACTACCAGTTTTTCAAGGCCCGCGATGGCAGCAGCCTTGCTCGCGGCGAGTTGGTCGCGGCCCGCGTCGGCAAGGTCACCGCCGTGGCGGCGGGTGATCCGGTCAGCCACGTGCTGGTGGCCGGCACCGCCGACGGCAAAGTAGTCATCGGCCAAGTCACCTTTGACGTCCGCTACGACGAGCAGCAGCGGATCATTACCCCCAGGCTCGGTTATCCCTTTGGTGCTGACGCTCTGCGCGCCACTGCGCCCGACGACGCAGTGCGGCTCATCACCGGCCAGAGTTCCGACGCAGAAGCGACGGTGGTGGTGGTCAGCGCCCAGGGCAAGGTGGTGCTGGTCAACGCCGTCAAACAGACGTCCCTGCTCGACGAGTCCACCAGCGTCGAGATCACTCGCACCGAACTCGCCATCGATGGTGCCAAGGTCACCCAACTCGCCCTCGATAGCGAGCAGCGCGAGCTGTTTTTGGCGGGCAACGACGGCGTGCTGAGTTATTTCGATGTGCGCAACAAAAACAAGCCGCTGTTGATCGATCGCGCCAGCGTGATTGGCGCGGCGCACCGCATCACCGCTATGAGTTTTCTGTCCGGGGGAATTTCGCTGGTGATCGGCGACGACCTCGGCCATCTCAACCAATGGTTCCCGGTTCGCGATCAGCACAATAACGCGCAGTTGAAGCGCGTGCGCAAGTTCGAGTCGCTGCCGAGCGGCGTCACAGGCATCGCGCCGGAGTACTACCGCAAGGGCTTTTTAGCCATCGATGAGGTGGGCAACCTCGGTCTATATCACGCCACCGCCGAGCGCCACCTGGCGACCATCGCCAGCGGTTTGCAGGGCATCGTCGCGGCCAGCATGGCGCCGCGCGCCGACGCCGTGGTGCTGGCCTCGAAGGCCGGCCATGTGCGGGTCTTCGACATCGACAATCCCCATCCCGAGGTGTCGTTCAAGGCACTGTGGGGCGAGGTCTGGTACGAGAACCGCGCGCGGCCCGAGTACATCTGGCAGTCGTCGTCGGCGAGCAGCGACTTCGAGCCCAAATTCAGTCTCACGCCGCTGACTTTCGGTACGCTCAAGGCGGCGATTTATTCGATGATCTTTGCCGTGCCGCTGGCGGTGCTGGGCGCGATCTACACGGCCTACTTCATGAACGCGCCGATGCGCCGCATCGTCAAGCCGTCGATCGAATTGATGGCGGCCCTGCCGACGGTCATCCTCGGCTTTCTTGCCGGCCTGTGGTTGGCGCCGTTGGTCGAGCGCAATTTGCTCGGCGTGCTGCTCTGCATCCCGGTCGTGCCGGCCTCGACCTTGTTCGCCTCGTTTCTGTTGAGCCGCATGCCGCAGCGCTGCAAGGCGCTGATCCCTGACGGCTGGGAGGCGCTGGCCCTGGTGCCGGTAGTGATCTTCGCCATGTGGGCCAATTTCACCGTCGGCCGCGCCCTCGAAGTCCTGTTCTTCAACGGCAGCGTGACCCATTGGATGAATGTCGAATACGGCATTGGCTACGACCAGCGCAATTCACTGGTGGTCGCCATCGCGATCGGTTTTGCGGTCATTCCGACCATCTTCTCGATCAGCGAAGACGCGGTATTCAGTGTGCCGCGCCATCTGACCATGGGCTCGCTCGCGCTCGGTGCGACGCCGTGGCAGACCGCCATCAAGGTTGTGCTGTTGACCGCCAGCCCTGGCATTTTCTCCGGCATCATGATCGGCATGGGCCGCGCCGTCGGCGAAACCATGATCGTGCTGATGGCGACCGGCAACACGCCGATCATGGATATCAGCCTGTTCCAGGGCCTGCGCGCCCTGTCGGCCAACATCGCAGTCGAGATGCCGGAGTCCGAGGTCAACAGCTCCCATTACCGCGTGCTGTTCCTGGCCGCCATGGTGCTGTTCCTGGTGACCTTCGTCGTCAACACCATGGCCGAGCTGGTGCGCCAGCGTTTGCGTCGCAAGTACAGCAGCCTGTGAGCAAGCCAGCCCTGCAAACCACCATCCCGCCGCTGCGCCAGTGGCTACATTCCGGCTCGCCTGGCGTGTGGTTGACGGCCGGCGCGGTGAGTTTTTCGCTGGTCATGGTGTTCGGTCTGCTGGCGCTGATCGCGGTGCGTGGCATGGGCCATTTCTGGCCCTCTAACGTCGCGCGCCTGCATTTGTCCAGCGGCGAAGTACGTTACGCGCTCGGTGAGGTGGTAGATCAGGAAACGGTCTCCGCTGCGCGCCTCATCGATAACGGTGTGGCCGTGCCCAAAGGCCAGGAGACCGTCGATCGTCTGCTGCTCAAAGTTGGCAATCGCAACCTCACCGGCGTTGACTTCCAGTGGTTCAACGATACCGATTTTGATGCCATCAGCTACCCGCGCAAAGCGGTCGTCATCGAGCGTCGCGAGTGGGGCAATTTCTACGGCTACGTGCAGGGCATACACGAAGGTGATCAGCTGCTCACCATCAAGGGCAGTCCGTGGCCTGAGATTCGCAAGCGCGTAGCGCGTGGCGAACAACTGCGCGAGGACATCGCGCACATCGAAAAAGACCAGATGGGGGCTATTAACTACGGCCTTGAACATCTGCGGCTCAAAACCCGCAAACTCGAACTGGCCGGTGTGACTAGCGGCCCGCCGTTGGCTGACATCGCGGCCGAGCGTGACGCGCTGAACGCGCGTTATGGGCAACTCAGCAAACAGCTCGCCACCCTCAACGAACAGGCCGCGCGCGATAGCTTAGTGCTCAAGACGGCCAATGGCGTGGCGAGCGAAGTGCGCTTCTACGACATTGTGCGGGCCTATCGGCCCAACGCCATGTCGATCGCTGCCAAGCTCAAGCACTATTTCGCCAAACTCGGCGAGTTCGTCGGCAGCGAGCCGCGCGAGGCCAATACCGAGGGGGGCGTGTTCCCGGCCATCTTCGGCACCGTCATGATGGTGTTATTGATGTCGGTGTTTGTTACCCCCTTTGGCGTGATCGCTGCCGTCTACCTGCGCGAATACGCGCGTCAAAGCCTCACCACCCGCGTCATCCGCATTGCGGTCAACAATCTGGCCGGTGTGCCTTCGGTGGTGTATGGCGTGTTCGGTCTCGGCTTTTTCGTCTACCTGGTCGGCGGATCTATCGATCAGGCCTTCTTCCCCGAGGCGCTGCCGGCGCCGACTTTCGGTACGCCGGGCTTGTTGTGGTCTTCGCTGACCCTGGCGCTGTTGACCGTGCCGGTGGTCATAGTCTCGACCGAGGAAGGCCTCGCGCGCGTCCCGCGCAGCATCCGCGAAGGCAGTCTCGCGCTCGGCGCGACCAAGGCCGAGACCCTGTGGCGCACCGTGATGCCGATGGCAACACCGGCCATGATGACCGGCCTCATCCTGGCGGTAGCGCGCGCCGCCGGCGAAGTCGCACCGCTCATGATGGTCGGTGTGGTGAAGCTCGCACCGACTCTGCCGCTGGATGGCAACCTGCCCTTCCTGCACCTCGATCGCAAATTTATGCATCTCGGTTTTCACATCTTTGACGTAGGCTTTCAGAGTCCCAATGTCGAGGCCGCCCGCCCGCTGGTCTTTGCTACGTCGTTGTTGCTGGTGCTGATCATCGTCACCCTCAACCTTGCTGCCATCACCATTCGCAACCGGCTTCGAGAAAAGTACAATGCAGCCGAAACCTGAACCCGAAGTCGACTCCATGCAGGGACAGCCGGCCCCAGATGTGCCCGCGACCAGCCATGGCGTAGATGTCAACGGTGCGTTGCGCAAGGACGAGGTCACGCCCGAGCGGCCGGCCGCGCCGCGTGACTGCCTGCAGGTTAAAGGCCTGAACCTCTACTACGGTCAGAAGCAGGCCCTGCGCGACATCAACCTCACCATTCCCGAGCGCTTCGTGACGGCCTTCATCGGCCCCAGCGGCTGTGGCAAGTCGACGCTCCTGCGTTGTTTCAACCGCATGAATGACCTCATCGACGGCGTGCGGGTGGAAGGTGAGGTGCTGCTCGACGGCCAGAATATCTTTGCACCGGCAGTTAATGTCTCGACCTTGCGCCGCCGCGTTGGCATGGTGTTCCAGAAGCCGAACCCGTTTCCGAAGTCGATTTATGAGAACGTCGCCTATGGTCTGCGCATCCAAGGTGTCAAAAGTCGCCGGGTGCTGGACAAGGCCGTCGAAGGCGCCCTGCGCGCGGCGGCCTTATGGGACGAAGTGAAAGATCGGGTGCACGACAGCGCGCTCGGCCTGTCGGGCGGCCAGCAGCAGCGGCTGGTGATCGCGCGCGCCATTGCCATCGAGCCCGAGGTGTTGCTGCTCGACGAGCCGGCCTCGGCACTGGACCCGATCTCGACGCTCAAGATCGAGGAATTGATCTACGAGCTCAAACGGGACTACACCATCGTCATCGTTACCCATAACATGCAACAAGCCGCGCGTGTCTCGGATTTCACCGCCTTCATGTACATGGGTGACCTGATCGAATTCGGCAAGACCAAGACGGTTTTCACCACGCCGCGCCGCAAACAGACCGAAGACTACATCACCGGCCGTTATGGCTGAGCATGGGCCCGGCCGCTAATGATCGCAGGCGCATCGACAACCGCATCAGCCAGCGTGGTAAGCGTCGCCACGGGAGACCGCCAGCCATGACCATGTCGCGTTTGACGCATCATATTTCCCACCAGTTCGACAAAGAACTGGAAGACATTCGCTCCAAGGTGCTGGCCATGGGTGGCCTGGTCGAGGAGCATATTCACAAAGTGCTGGAATGTTTCGCGCGCGGTGATTTCGACGAAGCGGAATACGTCGCGGTCAACGACTTCAAGGTCAACGCGCTGGAAATCGAAATCGACGACGACTGCACCGAAATCCTGTTACGCCGTCAGCCGGCTGCCACTGATCTGCGCTTGGTGCTGTCAGTCAGCAGGACCATCACCGATCTGGAACGCATTGGCGACGAGGCCGAAAAGATCGCGCGCCTGGTACTCAATCTGCGCGGTTCAGGCGGCATCAGCTCCTATTATCTCGGCATGTTGTCCATGGGCCACCACGTCAAGCGCATGGTGCGTGGGTCGCTCGACGCCTTCGCGCGCATGGATTCCGAATCGGCCTTCAGGATTGCGCAGGAAGATCGCGAGATCGACGCCGAGACTGATGCCATCATGCGCTTCCTCATTACCTACATGATGGAAGATCCGCGTTCCATCACGCGTGTTTTGGACGCGGTGTTGTCGGTGCGTGCCTTTGAGCGCATCGGCGACCATGCGCGCAACATCTGCGAGAACGTTATCTACCTGGTCGAAGGCAAGGACGTGCGCCACGTCGCGCTCGACCAGGTCCAGCAGGAACTGCGGCGCGACAGCAGGGAATAGTTCGACGCGGCGTTTCAGCCCGCGTCGCGCCGTACCTCCAGCGCACTAGGCTCGGCGCGCGCATCCACCACCTCGCTCAAGGGGAAGTCGCAGCGGAAACGGCTGCCCTTGCCCGGCGTGCTCTCGATGGCGAGCGTGGCGTTGTGGCGCACCAGTACATGTTTGACGATGGCCAGTCCTAAACCGGTGCCACCGGCGCTGCGCACGCGCGATTGTTCGACACGGTAGAAACGTTCGGTCAGTCGCGGCAGGTGTTCAGGCCCGATGCCGATGCCGTTGTCTTCGACCTCGAAATGCGCGCCGTCGTCGTCACGATACCAGCGGATGCGGATCACGCCGCGTTCCGGCGTGTAGTGCACCGCGTTGAAAATCAGATTGGAAAACGCGCTGTAAAGCTCGGTCTTGGCGCCGCGCAGGCGCAGGTGCGGGTCGATCTCCAGGGCGAACAGATGTTCGCGCTGCTGGCTGAGTTCGCCGGCGCGGGCATGGCAGTCGGCGACGATTTCAGAAACATTGACTATCTCGGGCTGCGGCACCCGATCTTCGCGGTCAAGATTGGACAGCAGCAGCAACTCCTCGACCAATTGCCGCATGCGTTCGCAATGGGCGCTCATCTGTGCCAGCGCCGGCCGCCATGAGGGCGGGGCAAGATCGGCCTGGGCCACCAGATTTTCCAGGTAGCCGCGAAACACCGTGATCGGCGTGCGCAGTTCGTGGGAGACATTGGCGACAAAATCGCGACGGATCTCGTTGGCGCGATGCAGCTGAGTGATGTCACGCGCCACCAGCAGTTGTTGGTCGCGGCCATAGGGGGCGAGCAGCAGGCTCAGGTGACGTTTGGCTTCGGTGGGGCTTTGGATCTCGATGGCCTGTGCGTCGCGCGTACCTTCGATGAACGCGCGCAGCGCCGGCAGCCGCACGAGATTGGTGACGCGCTGGCCGACGTCTTCCGGCCAGCGGATGCCAAGATCGCGTCGCGCCGCCGCGTTCGCCCAGCGCACTTCATTGCGCGCATCGAGTACCACGGTGGCGTCGGGCAGGGCGCGGGTCGCCTGCTGGAACTGCTTCAGGTAATTGGCGAGCTTTTTTTTGCGCTTCTTGTGACGTTCGCGCAGATAGTCGATCTCCAGCGACAACTCTTCGAAAGCGCCCGGCGCTTCCGGTGGTTCGTGGGTCTTGTGATCGCGCAACCAGCTGAGCAGCCGCTCAAGCTTGGTGTGTAGCCAGATGATGTAGGCGACGGCCGCCAGCAGCAGACACCAGCGGGTGTAGCCGAGCAGCGTGCCGAGCAGCAGAGCGGAGAGAAAAATCGCGGCAAGGCGCCAGGCATCGCGTTGCTGCATAGGGGGCGGCCTGCAGTTCCAGTCGCGCGATTATCGTACTTTCGCCTGCCCGCAAGAAGCCCGCGTTGCGCGGCTTCATGCGCCGGCTCAGTCGACCAGCACCGAGAAACGGTAGCCGACGCTGCGCACGGTCTGGATATAGGCCTCGCAGCCGTAGGGCTCAAGCAGTTTGCGCAGGCGCCGGATGTGCACGTCGACGGTCCGCTCTTCGATATAGGCGTGGTTGCCCCACACGCTGTCTAACAACTGATTGCGCGAATAAACCCGTTCCGGATGGGTGATAAAGAACTGCAACAGACGGAATTCCGTGGGCGACAGATCTACCGTGCGGTTATTGGCCAGCACACGGTGGGTCTGGGTGTCGAGTTTGATGGTGCCGATCTCGATGACGTCCTGGTCACCTATTTGACTGCTACGCCGTATCACCGCCCGTACCCGCGCCAGCAGTTCGCGGGTCGAGAAGGGCTTGGTGATGAAATCGTCGGCGCCGGTATCCAGTCCCTTGACCTTGTCGTTTTCGCTGCCGCGTGCGGTCAGCATGATGATCGGGATGGCGCTGGTCTTGGGGTCGCGTTTCAAGCGCCGCGCGAAATCCACGCCGCTGATGCCGGGCAGCATCCAGTCGAGCAGGATGAGGTCCGGCATCATGGTGCTCATGGCGTTGTGCGCTTCCTCGACATCGCCGGCCTCGAGGAAGTTGTAGCCGTCGCCCGCCAGGGTAAAGCCCAGCATCTGGCGTATGGCCGGTTCGTCTTCGACGATGAGAATATTAGCTGCCATGCGCTGCTACCGCGTGTCCGATCCTTTTCATTGCGTGACACTTGTACGTTGGTTTTGTGACATCTCGATGAAACCCCGGCGTTTCCAGGCAACGGCGAGCGACGGTCCGGGAGCGGGCATACAGGACCACGCGCAGGAACAATTCCTGCTGCCGACGCGGCGCTGGAGTGGCATCGGCGCTCGCAGCGGGGCTGCGCCTGCGCCTAATATCAGCCCACGCCTCGGCGCCTCCACTATGAGGCCTCGGGCGCACCAGCCCAAAGGACCAACGCCAAGGAGACATGGATATGTCCACCACAAAACGCCTGCTCGTTATCTTCCTGCTGCTCATGTCCTGCGCCGTCGGCGCGGCCGAGCCCGTTAATCTCAACGCGGCCTCGGCCGATGCGCTGGCCGCCGGCATGGTCGGTATCGGACCGGCCAAGGCTAAAGCAATAGTCGACTATCGCGAGGCCCACGGCCCCTTCAAGACGGTCGACGACCTGCTTCAGATCAAAGGTATCGGTGCGGCGACGCTCGACAAGAATCGCGAGCGCGTGACGGCCGCCTCCGCGCCCTGATCGC